>WHST01000049.1 GCA_009379955.1 Streptosporangiales bacterium
CGCCGCCGGCTTCGACCGACTCCGCGCCGCCTTCACCTAACCAGCCGCGACCCCGCATCGCCCCAGCAGAACAACACCCGGCCCGTGGAACCGGCGCCCACCCCAGGCGACAACCGGGCCACCGCCCTACCCCCCACCCCCCAAACAACCCAACCACACCCCACAACACCCCACCACGGCCACACCACCACCCCACGTGAACAATCGAGGTTAACGTGATCAACGGGTCAGGCCCAGAGCTGGCCCTCGAGCGCGGCGGCGGCCTCCTCGAGGGTGCCGGCGTACGCGCCGGTCGAGAGGTACTTCCAGCCACCGTCGGCGACCACGAACGCGATCTCGGCGCGCTCGCCGGCCCTGACGCACCGCTCGGCGATGCCGAGCGCGACGTGCAGGGCGGCGCCGGTCGAGATGCCGGCGAAGATGCCCTCGTCCGACACCAGCTCCCTGGTGCGGCGTAGGGCGTCGTACGGGCCGACGTTGTGGCGTCCGGACAGGACGCTCTCGTCGTACAGCTCGGGCACGAAGCCCTCGTCGAGGTTGCGCAGGCCGTAGACGAGCTCGCCGTACCGAGGCTCGGCGGCGATGATCCTGATGTCCGGGACCTTCTCGCGCAGGAACCTGCCCACGCCCATCAGCGTGCCGGTGGTGCCCAGGCCGGCGACGAAGTGCGTGATGCCCGGCAGGTCGGCGAGCACCTCGGGGCCGGTGCCCTCGTAGTGCGCCTGCCAGTTGGCCGGGTTGCCGTACTGGTAGAGCATCACCCAGTCGGGGTGCTCGGCGGCGAGACCCTTCGCCACGCGCACGGCCTCGTTGGAGCCGCCCGCAGCGGGCGACGGGACGATCTCGGCGCCCCACATGGTGAGCAGCTGCCGGCGTTCCTCCGACGTGTTCTCCGGGAGCACGCAGACGAGCCGGTAGCCGCGGAGCCGGCACACCATCGCCAGCCCGATGCCGGTGTTGCCCGACGTCGGCTCGAGGACGGTGCGGCCGGGCTCCAGCAGCCCGTCGCGCTCGGCCGCCTCGATCATCGCCAGCGCCACCCGGTCCTTGACCGAGCCGGTCGGGTTGCGGTCCTCGAGCTTCGCGTACAGGCGCACGTCACCTGCGGGCGAGAGCCTGGTGAGCTCGACGAGCGGGGTGCCGCCGATGCTGTCGAGCAGGGAGCGCGTGGCCACCGCAGACCCGCTCAGCGGCCGCCGCCGGCCACGGCCGGCAGGACGGTCACGGTGTCACCGTCGTCGAGCGGCGTGTCGAGCCCGCCGGTGAAGCGGACGTCCTCGTCGTTGCGGTAGAGGTTGACGAACCGGCGCAGGCCCTGGTCGTCGACAAGACGCTCGCGCAGGCCGGGATGCCGGGCCTCCAGGTCGTCGAGCAGCTCGCCCAGCGTGCCGCCCGCCCCGGGGACGGCCTTCTCGCCGCCGGTGTGAGTGCGCAGGATGGTCGGGATGCGAACCTCGATGGCCATGGCCAGGATCTCCTGTGGGTTCTCGTACGGGTCCTCAGCGACAACCTCTGAGGTGAGCGGATTCATTCCGTCGCGTCGGCCGACGCCACCACGCTGACGTCCTCCTCGGTGACCACGGCGTCCACGATGCGATACGACCGGACCTCGACCGTGTCCTCGTCCCTCGTGGAGACGAGCACGTAGTGCGCCCCCGGCTCCATCGCGAGCGAGATGTCCGTGCGGGACGGGTACGCCTCGGTCGAGGTGTGGGAGTGGTAGATGACGACCGGCTCCTCGTCGCGGTCGTCCATCTCGCGCCAGACCGCCAGCTGCTCCTGGGGGTCGAACCGGAAGAACGTCGGCGAGCGCTCCGCGTTGGTCATCGGTACGAACCGTCGCGGGCTGTCCGAGCCGGCGGGCCCGGCGACGATGCCGCAGGCCTCGTCCGGGTGGTCGCGCCGCGCGTGCGCGACGATCGCGTCATACGTGGCCTGGTCGATGGTCAGCACGAGACGAGCGTACCCGGAGCGGGTACGTGTCAGAGATCACGCATGAGCGCCTCGATCAGCGTCTGCTGCAGGTAACCGAGCCAGTCGTAGACGTACCACGCCTGCTTGCGCGGGTCGTCGTCCGAGAGCAGCGAGAACGCGAGCTCGTGGTCCTCGGTCACCTCGAGCCGCACGCCGAAGGTCAGGCGCAGGTCGTTGAGCACGCTGAGCCAGGCCTGACCCTGCTCGGGTGTGAGGTCGATCTTGCCGCCATCGCCGAGGGAGTCGCGCGCGACGGTCGCCGCGTTCGCCTTGCCGGCGCGCAGGTCACCCTCGGTGTACCTGCGGAAGTCCTGCGACGACTCGTCGTCGTCGCTGTAGCCATCGGGCAGCAGGCGCGCGAGTGCCGGGTCGTCGGGCTTCTTGCGGTCGTCGACGTTGCCGAACGCCTGGGCGAGCGGATCGTCGCCGACCAGGCGTTCGCCGTCGTCGAGCATCTCGATGAGCTCGCGGAACAGCGTGTGCAGGACGCCGGCCTCGCCCGGCTCGAACACCACGGTCAGGTGCCCGCCGCGCCGTCGATGGAATCCGGAGCTCACCCTCGTGCTCGCCTCACTTGTCGTGCTGCAGGGTCGCCCAGAGTCCGTAGCCGTGCATGGCCGTCACGTCGCGCTCCATCTCCTCCCGCGTGCCCGAGGACACTACCGCCCGACCCTTGTGGTGGACGTCCATCATCAGTTTCTCCGCGTGCTCGCGCGGATAGCCGAAGTAGTTCTGGAAGACGTACGTGACGTACGACATCAGGTTGACCGGGTCGTTCCATACGATCGTCACCCACGGCAGGTCGGGCTCGACGACGGAGTCGGACTCCGGTTTCTCGACCTCGACGGGAGCGACACTCACCGTCCCATCGTGACACGCCGGACCCCGCCGGCCGGGGCACGGTCCACCGGCCTCGTCCTAAGCTGCCACCCGTGAAGGCACCCAGCACCGCGCTGATGACCGACCAGTACGAGCTGACGATGCTCATGTCGGCCCTGCGTGACGGGACGGCCGCGCGGCGTTGCGTCTTCGAGCTCTTCGCGCGGCGGCTGCCGGGCAACCGCCGCTACGGCGTCGTCGCGGGCACGGGGCGGTTCCTCGACCAGCTCCGCCGGTTCCGCTTCGACGATGATGCCCTTCGGTTCCTCGCCGACGAGGCGATCGTCGACGAGACGACCCGCGACTGGCTGGCGTCCTTCCGGTTCGGCGGCGACATCTGGGGATATCCCGAGGGCGAGGCCTTCTTCCCCGGCTCCCCGCTGCTCGTGGCGGAGGGGACGTTCGCCGAGGCGGTGCTCCTCGAGACGCTCGCGCTGAGCGTCTTCAACCACGACTGCGCGATCGCCGGCGCCGCGTCGCGCATGGTCACCGCGGCGGGTGGCCGTCCCGTCATCGAGATGGGGTCGCGACGCACGCACGAGGAGGCGGCGGTCGCGTGCGCGCGCGCCGCCTACCTCGCCGGGTTCGCGTCGTCGTCCAACCTCGAGGCGAGGCGCAGGTACGGGGTGCCGACCGCGGGCACCGCGGCGCATGCCTTCGTGCTGCTGCACGACACCGAGCGCGACGCGTTCCGTGCCCAGGTCGAGGCCCTGGGCGCGGGCACCACGATCCTGGTCGACACCTACGACGTCCGCGAGGCCGTCCGCACCGCGGTCGAGGTCGCGGGCACCGCGCTGGGTGCGATCCGGATCGACTCGGGCGACCTGCTGACGCTCGCCGGTCAGGTGCGCACGGAGCTCGATGAGCTCGGTGCGACGGGCACGAGGATCGTCGTGTCCGGTGACCTCGACGAGCACCAGATCGCCGCACTGGCGGTCACGGCCGCGGACGCGTACGGCGTCGGCACGTCCCTCGTCACGGGTTCGGGTGCGCCGACCGCGGAGCTCGTCTACAAGCTCGTCGCCCGCGCCGGGGGCGACGACGCGGGCGCGCCGCTGCGCCCGGTCGCGAAGCGCTCGATCGGCAAGCCCACCCACGGGGGACGGAAGTGGGCGTTCCGGCGCACCAACGGCGCCGGGGTCGCGGACGCCGAGCTGCTCTGCACCGACCCGGCACAGGCCGGCGACGACGCCAGGCCGCTGCTCGTCCCCCTCGTCAAAAGCGGCGAAATCGTGTGGAATGGCACACTCGACGAGGCGCGCACCCGGCGCCGCAACTCGTTGGCCGGCCTGCCGCCGACGGCGGTGCAGCTGTCCCAGGGCGAGCCGGCGATCCCCACGTACTACGTGGAAGGCTGAAGAGGGGGTACCAACGATGGCCAAGGCTCTCGTCATCGTCGACGTGCAGAACGACTTCTGCGAGGGCGGCGCGCTCGCAGTCGCCGGCGGCAGCGACGTCGCCGCCGCGATCACCGACCTGATCGTGCAGCGCCGGTCCGACTACGCGCAGGTCGTCGCGACCCGCGACAACCACATCGACCCCGGCTCGCACTTCTCCGACGAGCCCGACTACGTCGACTCCTGGCCGCGACACTGCGTCGCGGGCTCCCCCGGCGCCGAGTTCCACCCCGCGCTCGACGCCTCCCGGGTCGACGCCGTCTTCAACAAAGGCGAGTTCACCGCCGGCTACAGCGGCTTCGAGGGCGAGACCCACGACGCCGAACCGCTCGACGAGTGGCTGCACGACCGCGACGTCGACACCCTCGACGTCGTCGGCATCGCCACCGACCACTGCGTGCGCGCCACCGCCGCCGACGCCGCCCGCGCCGGGTTCACCACGAGGGTGCTGCTCGACCTCACCGCGGGCGTCTCACGCGAGACCACCGACAAGGCGCTCGACGAGCTCCGCGCCGCCGGCGTCGAGCTGGCCGGCACCCCCGTGCTGCGCACCTGACCGACCACCGCACCGCTGGGGTCCCCGCCCGTGGTTCCCACCCCCGCTGGGGTCCCCAACGGTGGCCCGCACCCCCGCTGGGGTCCCCAACGGTGATGCCCGCCCGCCGGGGTCCCCAGCAGGTGCTCGCACCCCCGCCGGGGTCCCGGGCTAGTCGAGGGCGCGGCCGGAGAGGTGCTCGACGATGTCGAGCAGCGCCGTGTGGTCGAGGTCGCCCTTGCCCTGCGCCACGAGCGAGCCGACCAGCTGCGCCACGGCCGTCCCGAGCGGGAGCGCGACGCCGGCCTCCCGCGCCGCCGCCTGGACGATACCGAGGTCCTTGTGGTGCAGCTCGAGCCGGAAGCCCGGCCGGAAGTCGCGGGCCAGCATGGCCGGCGCCTTTCGGTCGAGCACGGCGCTGCCCGCGAGGCCGCCGGAGAGCACGCGTACCGCCGCCTCGGTGTCGACGCCGTGTGCCTCGAGGAAGACCAGCGCCTCGGCGACGAGGCCGAGGGTGCCCGCCGCGATGAGCTGGTTGGCGGCCTTCACCGTCTGGCCCGCGCCGTGCGGCCCGACGTGCACGATGGTCTTGCCGACCGCGTCGAACACCTCGCCCGCCGCGGCGAAGTCGACCTGGTCGCCGCCCACCATGATGGCCAGCGTGCCGTCGATCGCGCCCTGGTCGCCGCCGCTGACAGGCGCGTCGAGCACCCGCACGTCGCGCTCACGTCCCGCCTCCGCCACGGTCCGCGCCGTGTCGGGCCTGATCGTGCTGCAGTCGACGAGGAGCAGGCCGGGGTCGGCGTTGGCGAACACGCCGTCGTCACCGAGGACCACCGCCTCGACGTCCGGTGAGTCGGGGAGCATCGTGACGACGACGTCCGCACCGCGCGTGGCCTCGGCGATCGACGACGCCGCGCGCCCGCCCTCCTCGACGAGGCGGTCGACCTTGGCCCTGCTCCTGTTGTAGCCGACGACGTCGAAGCCGGCGCGGACGAGGTTGGCGGCCATCGGGCCGCCCATGATGCCGAGGCCGATGAATCCGACGGTCTTCATGCACTTCCTCCGAGATGGTGGACGGTCAGTCGCCGGCTGCCCGGCGATCACGGGGCAGCCAGTCGAAGCTGTCGGCGGTCGGCCCGGCGGGGACGTATTCCAGTCCGACCCAGCCGGTGTATCCGGACCGTTCGAGCAGCGCCAGCCGACCGTCGACGTCGAGCGCACCGGTGCCCGGCTGGTGCCGGCCGGGAGCGTCGGCGACCTGCACGTGCCCGACGCGGTGCGCGTGGCGGGCGATCGCGTCGTCGAGGTCGACGCCGTTGACGCTCAGGTGGTAGAGGTCGGCGAGCAGGCGCACCTCGCCGGCGCCGCCGTCCGCCGTCACCCGGTCGATCACGGCGACCGCGTCGTCCGCGGTCTTCAGCGGGTACGCCGCCACGCCGCTGACCGGTTCGACGAGCACCACGCCGCCGTGCTCGCCGACGGCGCGTGCGGCGTACGCGAGGCTCTCCGCCGCGAGGTCGTCCTGCCTCGCGGTGTCCTCGCCCGCGATGCGGTTGCCGTACAGCGCGTTGAACGCGCGGCATCCGGTGACCTGGCCGATCCCGGCGACGACGTCGGCGTTGGCACGGAACTCCGCCTCGCGGCCGGGCCACGAGAGCACCCCGCGATCGCCGGCCGGCATGTCGCCGGCGAAGAAGTTGAGGCCCACCAGCCGCACCCCGGCATCACCGATCGCCGTGACGAACGCGTCGACGTCGCGCTCGGCCGGCACCGGTTCGGCGAACGGCCACCAGAACTCCACCGCGTCGAATCCCGCCGTCTTGGCAGCGGCGGGACGTTCGAGCAGCGGCAGCTCGGTGAAGAGGATCGAGCAGTTGACGTCGAACGGGAGCCGGTGACCCGTCATCGTTGCCTCCCGGCGACCGTCAGCCGACGTGGACGCTCGCCAGCGTGCCCGCGGACTGCAGCGCCTGCTGGACGCCTTCGCCCGCGGTCTTCACCGCCTTCTTCACCTTGCTCAGGCCGATGAGCCCACCGGCGGCGCCGGTGGTCGACTGGACGAGCCTGAGCACCGCACCGTCCGCGTTGGTCGCGACGGTGACACCGAGCCGGATGTGCGGCGAGAACGCGCCGAAGAGCGCCACCTTGCCCGTGCTGCCGACCTCCGCGGTCGCCGACCACTCGGAGTCCTTGCTGACCGTGTACTTCTGGTCGCCGAGCACCTTCAGCGCGGTGTCGAACGCCGCCCTCGGGTCACCCGACAGGTGGTAGGTATACGTCGCCATGGCGCCGATCTTCGCATACCGCGGCGGGCGCGGGCCCGCTCAGGCGCGGTAGGCCGCCCACTGGTTGGTCATCCGGGTCGACTGCCCCGGCGTGAACTCGTACATGCACGCGTCGTAGGTGTAGTCCATGAAGTTGTGGATCGGGTCCGCCCCGGTGGCAGGACAGGTGTCGCGGCCCGTCGGGCACTCGAACGCGGGCTCGCCCTCCGCCGCCGTGTCGCTCACCGCGTCACCCGGGCTTGCGCAGCCGTTCTCGAACGTGTGGTACAGCCCGAGCCAGTGACCCACCTCGTGCGTGCCCGTGTCGCCCTTGTCGTAGTTGGTCAACGCGCCGCCCGGCAGCGACTCGTAGTGGACGACGACGCCGTCGTCCTTCGGGTTGCCGGCGTACCACGCGGGGAACGTCGCCCAGCCGAGCAGGCCGTCGCCGAGGTTGGCGGTGTAGAGGTTGAGCGCGGCCGCGCCGCCCCTGCGGAGCTTCCTCTTCATCGCGGCTTCCTCGGCCGAGTCGTAGTCGAGGCCGAACCACGCCTTGCTCTTGGTGCGGTCGGTGCCCGCGAGCCGGAACGCGAACTGCGTGGCGGCACCACCGGTGCTGCCGGCGTAGGCGTCGTTGAGCACCTTGACCTGGCTGTTGATCCTGCTCTTGGTGAGGTTGCCCTTGGTGCCGGAGTAGATGACGTGCACGTAGACGTCGACCGTCACTGTCGCGGCCGTCACGGAGGCGCCGCCCTTCTTCGCCAGCTTCGCGGAGAAGTCGCGTTCCATGGCCGCCTGCTTCGCGGCGCTGACGTCGTCGGGTTCGCGGACCTCCGCGCCGTGCGCCACGCGAGCGGCGCTCGCCGGAGCGCAGGCACGCGCGTCGTCGCCCGTCGCGGCGGCGGCGCCGGTCGAGCCGCCGGCCGCGGGGACCAGGGCACTCAGGACGAGGGCGGACGCACCCGCCAGGACATGGAACACCCTGCGCCGCATGTGGTTCTCCGTTCCGACCGGCCCGCCTCAGCCGGATCGGCGGGACCCTGCGGACCGTACTGCGTCACGGAGCGACGACGTAAGCGCTACGGAGAACTACGACGAACGGTGACCGCGTCACGAAGCGCGGTACGCCTGCCACTGCTTGCCGATGCGGTCGGCCTGCCCCGCGGTGAACTCGTTCATGCACTGGTCGTACACGTAGTTCATGAAGTTGTGGACCGAGTCGTTGCCCGGCGCGGTAGCGCAGCTGTCCCTGCTGGTCGGGCACTCGTACGCCGCGGTCGCCTCGGCCGGGGTGTCGGCGACGTGGTCGCCCTCACCGGTGCAGCCACCCTCGAACGTGTGGTAGAGCCCGAGCCAATGCCCGATCTCGTGCGTGGCAGTGTCGCCCTCGTCGTAGTCGGCCGTCGAGCCGCCCGGCAGAGTGGAGTACAGCACCACCACACCGTCGCTCTTCTTGTGCTTCTCGTACCACGACGGCATGGTCGCCCAGCCGAGCAGGCCGCCGGCGGGCTCGGCGATGTAGAGGTTGAGGTCGGAGGCGCCACCCCGGCGCAACTTCTTCTTCATCGACCTCTCCGCCGAGCTGTTCGGCTTCGCCGTGGCCCACGTGGAGTTGTCGGTGCGGTCGGTGCCGGCGAGCGAGAAGCTCACCGATGTCGCGTCGCCTCCGGTCTTGCCGGAGTACGAGTCGTTCAGCACCTTGATCTGCTCGGTGATCTGCGCCTTGCCGACGTTGCCCGTGCCGCCGTCGTGGACGACGTGGACGTACACGTCGACCTTGATGGCCGCCGCGCGCACCTGCACGCCCTGGTGCCGCATGTCGCGCTGCCGCCGCTGGAAGTCCAGCTCCATCGCGGCCTGCCTCGCCTCGGTGAGCAGCCGCGGCTCGCGGACCTTGGCGCCGATCGGCACCCGGGCCGTGCCGGACGGGGCGCAGTGCGCGGACGACCCGTCCGCCGACCTGCTCACCGACGCGGCGGCGTCGCCGCCGTCGCGCTGACCGGCCGGCAGGAGGGCACTGCACGCGATGACCGCGGCAGCCGCGAGCAGGGGAAACGTCCTTCGCCGCATCGTTCACTCCTCGAAAAATCGACGCTCCACCCCTGGCCGGCAGAGCAGGCACCGCCCACGAAACTACTGTGTGTCGTCATTCGGGCACACAGCGGGGGCGGACGACACGAGGGCCCGCCCCGCACGGGGTGAGCCCTCGGTCTCGGTCCTGCGGGCCGCGCTAACCGCGGTACGCCGCCCACTGGTCGGCCATGCGGGTGGCCTGACCTGCGGTGAACTCGGTCATGCAGCTGTCGTAGGTGTAGTCCATGAAGTTGTGGATCGGGTCGGCACCCTCGGCGGGACAGGTGTCGCGTCCCGTCGGGCACTCGTACGCCGGCTCGGCCTCCGCCGCGGTGTCGTCGACCTCGTCACCGCCGGAGCAGCCGTCCTGGAACGTGTGGTAGAGCCCGAGCCAGTGCCCCACCTCGTGCGTGGCGGTGTCGCCCTCGTCGTAGTTCTCGGCACCCTGACCCGGGAGCGAGGTGTTCAGCACGACGACGCCGTCGTCCTGCGGGTCGCCCTCGTACCACTCGGGGAAGGTCGCCCAGCCGAGCAGGCCACCGCCGAGGTTGGCGGTGTAGAGGTTGAGGTCGCCCTTGTCGCCCTTGCGCAGGGCGCTCTTCATGTCCGTCTCGGCCTTGGTGTCGGGCTGCACCGTGTACCACTCGGCGTTGTCAGTGCGGTCGGTGCCGGCCAGCTGGAACGAGAAGTCGGTTGCGCCGTACGCCCCGTTGAGCACGTCGATCTGGTCGGCGATCGCCGCGTCGGAGAGGTCACCCTCGGCGCCGTCGGTGACGACGTGCACGTAGACGTCGACCGTCGCCGCGGCGGCGGTGACCGTCGTGCCACGCGCCGCCAGCCGCTTGGTGAAGTCCCTCTCCATCGCGTTGCGCTCGGCCTTGGAGACCTGGTTCGGTTCGTGCGCATGGGAGCCGTGGGCCACGCGAGCACCGGAGCTCACGTCGGCACAGGCCGCCGACGTGGTCACTTCGCTGCTCGCTTGCGCGCCGGCGGGGAGCAGTCCGGCGAGCACCAGGGCCGAGGCACCTGCGAGCGCGTAGACAGACGTTCGCTGCATGGGTTCCTCCGTCCGCGTCGCGCCGCCCGGGCGGCCGCGCGATCAACCCCGCGAAGTTACTCGAGGTGACGAGACGTGCGGAACCCGTGATGCGCTGCGTGAGGTCTCGACGGAACGTCCGTGCGGGATACTCACACAGTGTCGCGTTCGTGCGCGCATGCGCGGGTCCGGCAGCGGATCAGGACTCGTCGTCGCCGCCGCCCTTCGGCAGCGACTCCCAGATCTCCTTGCACTCCGGGCAGACGGGGAAGCGGCTCGGGTCGCGACTGGGGACCCAGACCTTCCCGCACAGCGCCACGAGCGGGGTACCCGTCACGGACGACTCGACGATGCGGTCCTTGCGCACGTAGTGCGCAAACCGTTCGTGGTCGCCGTCGCCGTGCGACAGCTTGGCGTCGGTGTCGCCCTCGGGTATGACCGTCGTCTGTCCGGATGTCTCCACGCCACAACCCTACCGATCCCGGCGACGGCACGCCGCCGGTCAGTTCTGGGTCGGGTCCTCGGGGAACGTGGCCAGCAGGGCGAGGTCACCCGGCTGGCGGCGCAGCACGTCGCGCCACAGGCGTGCCGGCTCCCCGGTGAACGGGTCACCGGGGCTCGCCTCGACCACATACCAGGAACCCTCGTCGATCTCGCCCTCGAGCTGCCCGGCCGACCAGCCCGCGTAGCCCGCGAAGATGCGCAGTGAGCTCAGCTCCGCCGCGAGGACCTCCGGCGGCGCGTCGAGGTCGACGAGCCCGAGACCACGGGACCGGTCCGTGGAGATCCGCCGCCAGCCGAGCGGCTCCTCCTCGTCGTTCGCCGGCGCCGACACCCCACCCACCGCGAGCGCGCTGTCGAGCGCCACCGGGCCGCCCTGGAACATCACCTGCGGACCGCTCGTCAGCTCGCCCCACGGCTCGAGGACGTCGGACACCGGCACCTGGGTGGGACGGTTCAGCACGACGCCGAGGGTGCCCGACGGCTCGTTCTCGACGACCAGCACGACCGTACGGCCGAAGTTGGGGTCACTGAGCAGGGGTGTCGCGACGAGCAGGCTGCCGGTGAGGTCCACGGGTCCATGATGCTGCCAGAAGCAGTCCGAGCGCAGCACCCGCGACATCCGCGACCGCATCCCACGGACTCCCCGACCTGCCGGGGAGGACGAGGGCCTGCACGAGCTCGCTGACCACCGCGTGTGCCACGAGCAGGGCGCCGAGCGTCACCGGCCGCACGCGTGCGAGCACACCGGTGACCGCGACGATCGCGAAGACACCGACGTGGACGACCTTGTCGGCGTGTGCGAACGGAGGCGTGCCACCGGAGTCGGGCGAGTACAGCACGACGAGGTGGATCGCGACGGCGAGCGCGAACGCTCCCCAGCGGACGAGCGATGCGACGTTCTGCCTCACGAGGCGGGGGCGCCGCTCTCCCGCTCCCGCGCCTCCTCCGCCGAGCGCTGCACCGCGGCCGCGACCGTCTTCGCCAGGTCCGGGTGGAACACGCTCGGGACGATGTAGCTGGTGTTCAGCTCCTCGTCGGTCACGGTGCCGCCCAGGGCCGAGGCCGCGGCGAGCATCATCGGCGTCGTCACCTCGTGGCTGCCGGCGTCGAGCAGCCCGCGGAACACGCCGGGGAACACGAGCACGTTGTTGATCTGGTTCGGGTAGTCGCTGCGGCCGGTCGCCACCACGGCCGCGTGCTCGAGCGCCGCGCTCGGCTCGACCTCGGGGTCGGGGTTGGCCAGGGCGAAGACCACGGCGTCGTCGTTCATCGTGGCGATGTCGTCACCGGTCAGCAGGTTGGGCGCGGACAGCCCGATGAAGACGTCGGCGCCGGCGACGGCCCCGCGCAGGTCACCGGAGTAGCCGCCGGTGTTGGTGTGCTCGACGATCCAGCGCAGGCTGTCGTCGAGATCGCTCCTGCCGGCGTGCAGCGCACCGTGGACGTCGCACACGACCACGTCGCGCACCCCGGCCGCGAGCAGCAGCTTGAGCACCGCAGTGCCCGCCGCGCCGGCGCCGGACATGGCGATGCGCACCGCACCGAGCTCCTTGCGGACGCACCGCAGGGCGTTCTCCAGCGCCGCGAGCACCGCGATCGCCGTGCCGTGCTGGTCGTCGTGGAACACCGGGATGTCGAGCGCCTCGCGGAGCCTGCGCTCGACCTCGAAGCACCGGGGCGCCGCGATGTCCTCGAGGTTGATGCCGCCGAACCCGGTGGCGATCGCGCGGACGATCGACACGATCTCGTCGGTGTCCTGGGTGTCGAGGCAGATCGGCCAGGCGTCGATGTCGGCGAACTGCTTGAACAGGGCGGCCTTGCCCTCCATCACCGGCAGCGCCGCCACCGGCCCGATGCTGCCGAGTCCGAGGACCGCGGACCCGTCAGTCACCACCGCGACGGTGTTGCGCTTGATGGTCAGCCGGCGGGCGTCCTCGGGGTTGCGCGCGAGCGCGAGGGAGACCCGTCCGACACCGGGCGTGTACGCCATCGACAGGTCGTCGCGGTTGCGCAGCGGGACCTTCGACCGCATCTCGATCTTGCCGCCGAGGTGCAGCAGGAACGTACGGTCGCTCACCTTGTGGATCGAGACGTCGGGCAGTGCCCGCAGCGCCTCGGTCACCGACTCGGCGTGCTCGGTGTCGCGGCACTGGCACGTGACATCGATGCGCAGCCGCTCGTGGCCCGACCTGGTGACGTCGAGCGCCGTCACGATGCCGCCGGACTTCTCCACGGCGCTGGTGAGCAGCCCCACCATGTTGCCCTGGGCCGGGACCTCCAAGCGGACCACGATGGAGTACGACACGCTCGGCAACGGTGGCACCGCTGCTCCTCTCGGCAGGTGGGACGACCCCCACATGGTCCCACGCGGTCCGGAGGAGCGGCCCCGTGAGGGGACCCCTCACCGTGCTCTGACCCGGTCGGGGTGCCCCTCACGGGTCCGGCCGCGGTGACCCGGCGGCGCGCCCGGTTCCCCACCGTTCGCGCCGTCCGCCACAATCGGTCCATGTCATCGAGCGGAGAAGTCACCAGCCCGGTGTCGCTGACCGGGGAGATGGGCCAGCTCCCGCCACGCGACCTGTCCCCGCCGTGGCGACGGCTCTGTGCCTTCGTCATCGACGTGGCGATCCTCACGGTCCTGCTGCTGCCGCTCCTCATCCCGGCCGTCGCCATCCGGATGGCCCACCAGGAGGAGCTGGCCATCGCGGCGAGCAACCCCCTGGCGCAACAGGTGGCGCCGCTGCCGTTCTGGGCGACCGAGTGGTTCGTCGGCATCGTGACCGTGGTGGTCTTCGGCCTCTACCGCGTTCCGCAGGAGGCGGGCTTCGGCCGCACCATCGGCCACCGGGTGCTCGGCATCCGCATCGTCCGGTTCACCGGAGCGCGCAAGATCGGCCTCGGCCGGGCGCTGCTGCGCTACCTGGTGTTCTACGGCGTCAACGTGGTGCCGGTGATCGGCTCGCTGTTCATGCTGGTCAACTACCTGTGGTGCCTCTTCGACAAGCCGTACCGCCAGTGCCTGCACGACAAGGTGGCCGGCACCTTCGTGGTGCACCGCTCGGACGTGCGCTACACGCCGCAGCCGCCGGCGTTCGACACGACGCCCGCTATGCCGTACTCGACGCGACCGCCGTCTCCCCCTGGGCCGCCCGCACGATGATCTCGACGACGTCGTCGATCGCGACGACCGTGCTGTCGAGGGTCAGGTGGTAGTGGGAGCAGTCCGTGGGGTCGGCGCGGTAGAAGTGCTTGACGTACGCGGTACGCGCGCGGTCGGCGTCCTCCAGCCGGTGCCTCGCGAGCTTCTCGTCGATCCCCGAGGTACGCATGACCCGCGCCAGCCGGCGGTCCTTGGGCCCGTAGATGCGCACGTGCAGCGCGTATGGCACGTCCTTCAGCACCAGCACGGCGGCACGCCCGAGCAGGACGCCGCCCGTGGTCGCGGCGACCTCGCGGATCGCCTTCTCGGTACGCACGACGAACTCGTCCTCGGAGACGAGGTCACCGACCGGTAGGTAGGCCTCCATGCCGCCGAGGGTCACGTTGGGCAGCCGGGCCGCGCCCGCGAGCAGCCGTCCGAGGCCGTGCTCGGCCTTGCCGTCATGCGCGAGCGCCGACTCCAGCGAGCAGCCGATGTCACGTGCCACGCCCTCGGGTATCGCCCGGTCGACGAACGGGAGACCGAGCCGCTGGGCCACCTGCGGCGCGATGATGCTGCCGCCGGCGCCGTACTCCGCCGATATCGTCACCACTCGCATGTCGACCCCTCGATCCGTCCGCGGGCGTCCATATACCGAACGGTAACGCGCTCACGCGGGAATCGACAGAACGGCGCGGACATGTCCCCCTGAACGAGGGCTAGCTCTCTTCCTGCCGCCTGGTCTGCGGCCTGCGGACGATCGTGTGCACGACACCGACCACCAGGATGACCACGAAGAACAACAGGACGAACTTCAGCATGGCGACCTTCCTGTCGCTGCGGGGGCGCCCGACACCTGATGCTGAGACGCAGCATGACACTGTCGGGTTGACGCGCCGGGGCAACGCGCCGGCGATAAGCCTGTCGGCTCCGCACCGGTTCGTCAACACGTGTCACGCCGTGTCCGCGAACTGCGGGACGAAGGGTCCCACGCAGTCTTCGGTCACCCGCGCCGTCCCCCATGATCACCGTGCGTTCCGGCGTCCGGACGACAGGAGGCTCAGTCGATCCGGCGCTTCTTCGCCCACGCCCGGCGGCGGGGTGCCTCCGGCGGGGCGGTCTGCGCCCAGATGCGACGCCAGGGTGCGATGTCGGGACCCGACGGCGACGGGGTCGTGCCGGTCGCCGCCCGGCGCCTGGCCTCCCACCAGGTCGTGCGGTCCTCGTCGAGCAGCTCGGCCACGGCGTCGTTGACCCGCTTGCCGAACGCCCGCGGCTCCTCGCCAGCGCCGGGTACGAGGGCGCGGCCGTAGCGCACCCGGACGGGCGGCCGGCCCGGCACCGGCCAGCCGCGGCCACGCGGCATGGCGGCATAGGCGCCGCGCAACGCGATCGGCACGACCGGCACGTTGTGCTGCACGGCGAGGTAGGCGGCGCCGAGGCGGAAGCGTCCACCCCAACCGTCGGGCGACCTGGTGCCCTCGGGGAAGACGACGACGTTCCACCCCTCCTCGAGCACCGAGCCCGGCGTCGTGGCCAGCTGCCCGCCGCGACGCTCGATCGGGAACGTGTTGAAGACGATGGCCGAGCCGGTCGCGCGCCACCACGTGTCGAAGAAGTAGTCGGCGGCGGCGGCCACGGCCGTACGCCTGCGCCAGCGGTTCGGCAGGGTGCACAGCACGAGCGGGGTGTCGAGGTGGCTCGAGTGGTTGGCCACGAAGATCACCGGGGGTCGCAGGCCGTCGAGAACGTCGAGGCCGGAGACCCTGGGCTCCACCTCGAACCGCAGCAGCGGCCCCAGCCCGACGCGCTGCACGACGTCGCGCAACGCGATGCCCGCGGGCGAACGCGCCCAGCGGGTGGGGAACTCCCGCTTGCCCCGGTCCGGCGTGTGCGGCTCCGCCGACCTCGGCACCAGCGGCCGCCGCCCCCAGCGCCAGCCGCGCGCGAACAGCCGCACCTCCTTCGCGGTGCCGCGGACGAGCTCCGTGCCGATCCTGCGCCTGCTCATCGCCTACGCACCCGCTCTCATCGCACGTCGGCGATCGTGAACGGCGGGTGGTGCATGTAGGTGATCGACGGGGCGGACCCGACGGTGTCGCTCACCATCTCAAGCGCGTCCTGCAGGCTCGACGCCGCGCGGTGGCCCATCCGGCGTACGGCGCGCCGGTCGCCGCCGATCCAGACCACCTGGCCGACGTGGTCGAGCGCGTGCGCGATCCAGTACCACATGTAGAACGGGTGGACCCCGTGGTACGCGTACGACGTGCGGTACAGGTGGATGTACCACGGGTCGGTGGCGTACTGGTGCTCGAACTTCGCCTCGATGACCGCCGGGTCGGTCGACTCGGCGAGCACCTCCTCGAAGAAGTCGACGTAGCTCGGGTGGTGCAGCTGGCTGAACTCGTACGGCACCGGGTGGTAAAGGATGACCGCGCCGTCCTTACGGACCAGCGGCTTGCCCTTGTACGAGTTGAACATGTAGCCGAGCCCCATGCACGCGGCGAGGATGGGGTTCATCACCGAGTTCACGTTGTACGGGCAGATGTACGGCACACCGAGCACGAGGACGTCGGACTGCCCCTCGACCTCGGTCAGCTGCTGCCGGTACACCCGCTCGAGCGTGCGGTCGTGCACCGGCTCGACCGCGCCCGTCGTGATGCCGGTCAGCTCGTACGGCGCGCGCATGCCCTGGAAGATCTTGCGCTTCGCACCGGCCGGCGCGACCGCGAGTCCGCGGCGCGCGGCGAGCACCGTGCCCTGGTCGCGCAGCGACCACTCCCACTCGCGCCGGTTGAGGAAGTCGTACGGCTTCGGGAACGAGTGGCTGTTCAGCGTGGTCTCGATCTGGAAGACCTTGACCTGCTCGCCAATGAGGCGACCCATCCGCCAGGCGGACGAGTGCATCGCCGAGTTGTCCTTGTCCATGAATGAGCGCGAGTGCACCATCGTGTGGCTGTTGTGGTGGTGCCGCAGCGAGTTGTAGGACGCCAGACCGATCGCGACGGACTTGTGCCCGCCGTCCATCGGCACGATGTTGACGTTGACGTAGACGAGCAGGTCGGACTCGGCCGCCCGCTTGCTGATCTCGACGTCCTCGCCCTTCTCGGTGACCCCGAGGTGCTTGACGTTGTCGCGGTCCTCGGCGTCGAAGTTGTAGAGCCTGCCCTCGCGGAAGAACGACCGGAACACCCGCTCGCCGACGATGTGCCGCAGCTCGGCGGGCGTGAGCCTGCGGTGCAGCGCGTTGGCGGAGATGATCTCGACGTCGTCGACGCCAGCCGCGGCGGCCAGCTCGAGCACCTGCTCGAGCACGCGCTGCCTGATGTCCGGCTTGCGCATCGACGGGAGCGGCAGCGAGATGTCGTCGAACGCGATGGTGAGCTTCATGTCCGGCCGCAGCAGCGCCGGCAGCGGCTCGCTGTCGACCGGTTGCAGCAGGGCGTCGCGGATGGCGCCGTCGACGTCGGGGATGCCCGGCGTCATCTCGGGCGGGTAGACCACCCTGGTGCCGAGGGGGAACTCTTCGAGCCGGAACCCCTCGCCCTCGTGCACCACCATCGGTGGCGTGCGTTCGTCCACCTCGAGCACGAATCCCGGACGGGTCACTGCGCGTTCCTCCATTCGGAGAATGTCAGGGTGGCACGGTCGACGGATGTCAATGTGGGCGTCATGACCTGCTCCTGAGGTCGAAGGCGACCTTCACCGTACCGAGCCGGCCGGCGGACGACGCATGGTCGAGCGCCTCCCGCCACCTGTGCAGCGGGTAGGTGTCGCCGACGAGCCCGTCGAGCGGCGCGGCGGCGGCGAGGCGCATCGCGAGGTCGAACGCTCCCGCGCGGCCGCAGTCGACGGGCTCGGACCTGGCACTGGCGTACGTGCCCACGACCTCGAGCTCGCGGAACCACACGGGCGAGAGGTCGGCGCCGGCCGGCGGCATCGCGGACAGCACCACGCGGCCCCCGGCACGGACGGTGCGCAGCGCGGTGCGCAGCGACTCGGCCGAGCCCGCGGCGTCGATCGCGACGTCGACGCCGCCGAGGAGGTACGGCGCGTCGTGCTCGGGATCGAGACGCAGCGCGCGGGTCGCCCGGCGCACCCCGCCGATCACGTCGCTCGGCGCGAGGACGTCGGTCGCGCCGAACCGCTTCGCGAGCGCGCGCTGCAGCGGGTGCTTGGCGACCACGGTGAGCGTGCCGACGTTGGTGAGCTCGCGCAGGGCCAGCGTGGTCAGCAGGCCGACGGCACCCGAGCCCACCACCAGCACCGAACCGCCGTCGGGGACGTTGGCGCGCAACGCCGTGTGGACCGCGCAGGAGAGCGGCTCGACGAGCACGGCCCTGCGGTCCTCGATGGTGTCGGGCACCGGATGGAGCTGCGACCGGTGCGCGACGAGCTGGGCACCCCAGCCGCCGCCGGTGTCGGCGCAGTAGCCGGTCTGCAGACCGGGCGACACGTGTCCGACGGTGACCCGGTCGCAGCGGTTGGTGTTGCCCTGCGCGCAGGAGTCGCACGCCTCGACGCCGCGCGCGGCGCAGGTCAGCACCGGGTCGATGACGACCCGGGTGCCGGCCGGCAGGTCGCCGCAGGAGTCCTGCAGGTCGCCCACGATCTCGTGACCGGGGACGAACGGCATCGACACCAGCGCGGAGAAGTACAGGCTCGTCGAGCCGTAGAGCGCACCGAGGTCGGAGCCGCAGATGCCGGACAGCCGCGGGCGTACGCGCGCCCAACCGTCGCTCTTGGGCACCCGCGGCTCGTCCTTGGTGACGAGCCGCAGCGGGGTGAGCGGGCCGGCCGAGACCGCGGACAGCCGGCGCGTGACGACCTTGCTGGCGACGTATCTCGGCAGCGAGCGGTACAGCTCGAGGGCGAGCATCATGAGTGCCTCCCCGGGATGCTCAGCCGCGAGCTGGTCTTCGTAGGCGCGCCCCAGTCCTGCACCGGCCACCTGCTCCTGCGCGCCTCCCGCCACAACGGAACGTCGGGGCTCACGGCGACCGGGTTGCCGACCGCCTTGAGCAGCGGCAGGTCGGAGTGGCTGTCGGCGTAGGCGTACGACTGGGACAGGTCGATGCCGTTCTGGCCCGCGTACCAGTTGAGCCAGGCGGCGCGTGCCTCGCCGACGAGGGGCGGCGAGGCGAGGAACCCCGTGCAGCGACCCTCGGAGTCGACGCTGAGGTCGGCCGCGACGATCTCGTCGAACAGCGGGGCCAGCGGGCGCGTGAGCGGCCGGATGGCTCCGGTGATGAGGACGAGCCGGTGTCCGGCGGCCCGGTGCTCGCGGATGCGGCGCACGGCTCCCCCGGACAGCCGCTCCAGCACGTGGGCGGCGAGATGCTCGTCGACGAGCTCGTCGAGCTCCGCGAGCGACGCCCCCTCGTAGCGCCGGTAGACCGCGCGGAGGAACCCGCCGCGGTCGCGGCGTTCGGCCATCAGGTACGAGGGCAGCTTGCGCGCGAGTGCCCCGACCTCCTTCGCGCGCTGCAGCCCGGCGAGCTCGGGCAGCCGCAGCCACAGGTAGGTCTCGATGACGTTGGACGAGAGCAGCGTGCCGTCCATGTCGAAGGCGGCGACGACCGTCTCGCTCGGCACGAGCGTCTTGGTCTTGACGGCGGTGTTGCCGCGGCGGCGCCGTGCCGCGTCGAGCGCGCGCATCGGCTGCGTGACGCTCGCGCAGTGCACGTCGACCAGGTAGTGCTTCCAGTCGACGACCGAGGTGTCGAACGCGAACGTCTCGCGGTCCTGTTCCGACAGCGACTCGAAGAGCGCCATCGTGCGCTCGTCGCGGAACTCCAGCTCGCACTCGGCGTACGGCCGGTAGAGGTCCATGTACTTGCGCAGGAACTCCAGGCGCCGCTGCTGCCGGCCGAGGTCGCTCGCCATGCGGCGCACGCGGTCGGACCGCGGCAGCTTGGTGACCACCTTGTCGGCGAGCGACGTGACGCGTTCGCCGGTGCGCAGCAGCCGCTCGACGGCCTCGCCGCCCGGCCAGCTCCACGACGGCAGGCGCGGTACCCCGCGGCCGTCGGTGCCCTCGAACGGGTGTTGCTCGAAGTACGACCTGACGTGGGCGACGAGCTCGCGGAACGTCAGCGGGTTGCGCGATCCCGACGTGAGGTGGAAGTAGCCCGCGCCACCGTCGTCGGGTGGCGTGGCGATGACGGCGAGCATCGCGGCGACCACGTGGTCGATCGGCACGATGTCCATGACGCTGTCGGGGGACGCGGGGAACTCCGGCAGCTCGCCCTTGCCGTACGCGAGGATGAGCGGCTCCGCCATCTTGAAGCCCTCGATCCAGCCGGGGTACGGCCGGACGTAGGCGCTCTCGATGATCGACGGCCGGAAGATCGTGACGGGGAAGTCGGCGACGTGCTCCTCGACGACGCGCTCGCCCATCGCCTTGGTGAACGTGTAGACGTCGGTCCAGCCGAGCGATCTCGCGCGCTCGCGACCAGCCTCCTTGAGCTGCTCGGTCACCCACTCCTTGCGCCGCCGCTCGGCGTCGCCGGCGGCGGTCAGCGGCCCGGCGCGGTGGTGCTCCTTCTCGGCCTCGCGGCGGAGCCGAGCGAGCGTGCCCGCGGCGCGGGACGCCTCCTCGATGCGCTCGCGCAGCCGGCCGGCGTACGCCATCTCCGTGCGCCAGTCGACGTCGTGCCCGACCGACGTCTCGGGGATCGCACCGCGCCTGCGACCGGCGACGTACGCCGTCGACACGTGCACGTAGTGCGGGCGGCTGCCGCTCGCCTTGACCTTGTCGAGCAGGCCGAGCGTGCCCTGCACGTTGGTGGTGAACGCCTCTTCGATCGTGGGGTCGAACGAGACGTCACCGGCGCAGTGGACGACGGCGTCGAGGTCGGACGGCAGGTCGGGGATCGCGGCGAGGTCACCCTCGATCACCTCGATCCGCTCGTCGATCACGGCGGTGAGGTCGCCGCCGTGCTGCTCGCGCAGCGCGCCGAACGCCGGCTTGCCGAGCAGCTGCTCGATGCGGCGCCGGCCGCTGGTGGTGCCCTTCGGGCGCACCAGGACGACGAGGTTGGTGTCGGGGAGGTCCTCGAGGATCCGCTGGCACAGCGCCTCACCCACGAAGCCCGTGGCGCCCGTCAGCAAGATGCGCTTTCCAGCGAGACGCTCTCGCAGCGACAACCCTGCCCCCTCCGAATGTGTGTGGCCGGGACGGCCGGCCGGTATCCGGACATACAACCAGCAGCACCGGGCGGCGAGCCACTTGGGCGGGGTTCGTCGCCGACTGTACCGACGACCCTACGCACGGTCAGACCGCAGCTCACTCGCGGACGTCACGCCGTCCACATCACCCACCTCACATGGCACTACCGGCGACGAACCGGGACATAGGTGGCATTCGACCAGGTAGTGCCATGTGAGGTGGCGGAGGAACCGGTAGTGCCATGTCAGGTGTCGGGCGCATCGGACGCCAGGTCGGTCAGGGCGTCGCCGATGCCGGCGGCGCGCAGGGCGTCGATCGCGCGGCGGTAGACGTCGGCGTAGCGCTCGTACGACGCCACCGCGGCGGGGTCGGGCTCGAAGGTCTCGCCCGGCGAGACGAGCGTCGCGATGCCCTCGGTAAAGTCCGCGACCGCGCCGACGGCGACGGCGGAGCAGACGGCGGCGCCGATGACGGACGCGTCGGGCTGGCGGGTGCGCACGACCGGCACGCCGAAGACGTCGGCCTCGATCTGGCACCACGCGTCGGCCTTGGCCGCGCCGCCCCAGGCGCGCACCTCGGCGACGTCGTCGACGACCTCGCGGACGGCGTCGAGGATGATCCGCTGCTCGAACGTGATGCCCTCGACGAACGCACGGATCAGCGCGCCACGGTCGTGCTCCAGCCGCAGGCCGAGGATCATGCCGGGGAACCCGCCGTCGTTGTACGGCGCGCCGAGTCCCGCCCAGGCCGGGATCACGACGATGCCGCGCGACCCGCCGACGCCGGTCGGCATCTCGTCGATGAGCAGGGAGTACGCGTCGCGGTGCGCACGCTGCTGCAGCACCGACTCGAGGTCGCCGAGCTGGTCCTTGAACCAGCGGAACGTGCCGCCGGACGCACGGCCGAGACCCTCGAGCTCCCAGTGGCCGGGCACGACATGCGCGAGGCAGCTCAGCCGGCGCCGGGGGTCGAGGCGGGGCGCGGGCGCCACCGCGACGCAGTGCCCGCCGGTGCCGATGCCGACGGCGACCACGCCCTCGGTCGCGCCGACGCCGAGGGCGCCGAGCTGCAGGTCGCCGCCGCCCAGCACGATCGGCAGCCCCTCGCGCAGCCCGGTGGACGCCGCGGCGTCCGCGGAGACCGCGCCGACGATCGTCCCCGACTCCACGACCTCGGGCAGCAGCGAGACGGGCACGCCGAGCTCGGCCGCGAGGTCGTCGTGCCACCGGCGCCGGCGGACGTCGAGCAGGCCGAGGTACGAGGCCTCGGACGGGGAGACGAGGTGGTCGCGAACGCCCAGCTGGTGCAGCAGCAGGGTCTGGTGGGCAGCGAAGCACGACAGGTCACCGCGCAGGTCGTCGCGCTCGTCCTGCAGCCACCGGATCTTCGACAGCGACGCGACCGGGTCGATCGCCATACCGGTCATCGCGTAGTACGCCTCCGCGCCGACCAGTCGCTCCAGCTCGTCGCAGTACGCGGTGCCGCGCCGGTCCTGCCAGCCCAGGTACGGCGCGAGCGCGTTGCCGCACCCGTCGACCGGCACCACGGTCGCCCGCTGCGACGAGCAGGCGATCGACACCACCCGGCTCGCGTCGACCCGCGTGAGCACTTCGGCGATCGCCTCGCACTCCGCCGCCCACAGCGCGTCGACCGACTGCTCCACCCGGCCCGGCCCGGGGTACTCGCACGGGTAGCCGCGGTACGCGGCGGCGACCACCGCGCCCGCCCGGTCGACCACCCCAACCTTGGTGCCGGTCGTCCCCGCGTCGACCGCGACGAAGAGCTCGTCGGACATTCCCCACAACCTCCTACATCAGCGACGCCTGCTGGCCGGTCGCCTCGATGACCTGCCCGGTGACGTACGCGGCCGCGTCGGACAGCAGGAACACCACCGTCGGCACGACGTCCTCGGGCTGCGCGACCCGGCCGAGCACGTTGTCCTCGCGCTTCGCGATCGTGCGGCTGCGCTCGGGCTCGGGCATGTTCTCCAGCAACGCGGTCCACGCCGCGGGCGCGACCGCGTTGACGTTGACGTGGTATGGCGCCATCTCGATCGCCATGGTCAGCGTGAAGCCGGCGATGCCCGCCTTGCACGCGGAGTACGCGCTCTCGCCGTACTTGCCGCGCAGGCCGGAGCGGGAGGTGATGTTGACGACCTTGCCGTAGCGCTGCTCCTTCATCATCCGGGCCGCGTGCTTGGCGAGCAGGATCGGGCCGACGAGGTTGACGGTGACCGAGCGGACGACGTGCTCCTCGGCGAGGTCGACGAGCGGGGTGTCGCCGCCGATCCCCGCGTTGTTGACGAGCAGGTGGAGCCCGCCGAACGACCGCTCGGCGCAGGCCACGATCTCGCGCGCCGCGTCGTCGGTGCCCACGCCCACCGGGCAGGGCTCCGCGCGTCCCCCGTGCGCGCGGATGCCCGCTGCCACGTCCCGCGCCCCCGCTCCGTCGACGTCGTCCACCACGACGGCCGCACCGGCCGACGCCAGACCGAAGGCGATGGCCCGGCCGATGCCCGTGGCGGCACCCGTGACGACCGCGACCCTGCCTTCGAGCGCTTCCACGCCTCGCTCCCCTCCCCCGGTTGACAGCACGGACGGATCTTCCGACTCAGTCACTCAGCACGACCTCGACGAGGTCGGCGAGGGCGCGGTCGGGGTCGTCGGCCTGGAAGACGTTGCGCCCGTAGACGATGCCCTGCGCCCCGGAGAGGACGACGTCCGCCGCCTCCGCCCTGACCTCGTGGAACGGCCGCCGCGACCCGCCGAGGACGAGCACGGGCACCGCGACGTCCGCGACGATCCGCGACAGCTCCTCGCCCGACCCCGGGTACTCGATCTTCAGCATGTCGGCGCCGAGCTCCGCGGCGACGCGGGCGGCGAAGGCGACGTGCCCGGGGTCCCGTTCGGTGCCCACGGCCTCTGGCCCGCGCACCATCGCCTCGACGAGCACCGGCATGCCGTGCGCGTGTGCGCGGTGGATGTACCTCGCCACCCTTTCGACGTCGTCGGCCTCGACCTGGGGGTCCATCGCCCCGACCAGGAGGTAGACGTGACAGCCGTCTGCGCCGAGCACGCTCGCCGTCTGCGGGTCGACCACCGACCGGTAGGTGCCCTCGGCGTAGTCCTGGGCGAGCCCGGCCGCCTCCTCGCTGCGCCACAGGTTCGTCCACCCGGCCGTGAGCCAGACGCCGGGGCCGCCCGGTGCGGCGAGCTGATCGGCGCACTCGCGCAGCTGCCCAGGGCTGAGGATGAGCCCGGTGACGCCCGCCCTGATCGCGCGCTCGACCAGCCCGATCCGTGTCTTGACCCCGGCCAGGCCGGCGACCCGTCCCATCAGCATGCCGTGGCTGAGCGCGATCACCAGGCTGCGGCCGGTGCCCGGGTGCCGGAACCTCGCCAACCGCCGCCGTACACCGAGATCGCTCATGCCGCACTTCTCCTCAACCGCATCGTCATTTCACCGCACCGAAGCTCAGACCGGTGACCAGCTGGCGCTGGAACAACCACACCACGACGAACGCCGGGACGAGGAGCACGACCGAACCGGCGGCCAGCTGGTTCACCTCGTCCGCCGCG
Source organism: Streptosporangiales bacterium (assembly GCA_009379955.1). Taxonomy (NCBI): domain Bacteria; kingdom Bacillati; phylum Actinomycetota; class Actinomycetes; order Streptosporangiales; species Streptosporangiales bacterium. The sequence goes on from WHST01000049.1 coordinate 24,554, forward strand.
TACCCGAGGAAGTTGTACAGTCCCACGGGCCCCGTGACCGCCCTGTTGTCGGTCACGATCAGGGCCAGGAAGAACTCGTTCCACGACAGCAGGAACGCGAGGACCGCGGCGCCCACGATGCCGGGGCGCGCCAGCGGCAGAGCGACCCTCGCGAACGCCCCCGCGGCCGAGCAGCCGTCCAGCATCGCGGCCTGCTCGATCTCGGCCGGCACCGTACGGAACGTCTCCATCAGCATCCACGCGACGATCGCCACCACCATCGACGAGTGCAGGATGATGACGCCAGCGACGGTGTCGACCAGGCCGACCTTCCGGAACAGGATGAAGAAGGGCAGGGCGACCGCCAGCGGCGGGGCCATCCGGGTCGAGAGCACCCAGAACTCGTAGTGCCGTTGGTGCCGTGAGGGCCAGCGCACCAGGGCGTACGCGGCGGGGATGCCGACCGCCAGGGCGAGCGCGACCGTGCCCACCGCGGCCATCAGGCTGTTCACCAGGTTGGCGACCAGCCCCGACTCCAGGATCACCGCCGCGTACGCCTCGACGGTCGGGTCGAGGAACCAGGTCCAGACCGGCGGGCTGGCCGTCGCGTCGAGGTTGGTCTGCATCGACATCTGCAGCAGCCAGTAGATCGGCGCGACGCTCCACACGAGCCACCCGGCGAGCAGGACGCGGCCCGCGACCGCCCAGCCACCGAGCCGGCGCCGCCTCGCCCGCGATGCGGACGTCATCGCGCGTCCCGCACCCGGTAGAGGGAGCCGACGAGCACGCGTCCGACCACCATCGCGAGGACGAGCAGCAGGATCGCGGACGCGGCGCCCTTGCCGAACTGCAGGTTGGTGATCGCCTGCCGGTACGACAGCAGGTTGAGCGTGACGGTGGCGTCACCCGGGCCGCCCGAGGTGAGCACCGCGATCGAGTCGAACGTCTTCAGCGCGTCGATCGTGCGGAACAGCAGTGCGAGCCCGAGGTACGGGAGCAGCATCGGCAGCGTGACGTGGCGGAACATCGACAGTCCTCGCGCGCCGTCGACCTCCGCGGCCTCGCGCACCTCGGCGGGGATCGCGACGACCCCGCCGTAGAGGATCACCATGACGAACGGCGTCCACTGCCAGACGTCGACGACGAGCAGCGAGACCACTGCCGTCGTGGGGTGACCGAGCCACGGCACCGGCGCGATCCCGGCGAGCCCGAGCAGGTGGTCGACCACCCCGTACGACGGGTTGAGCATGATCCGCCAGGAGTAGAACACCGCGACGGGCGTGCCGGCCAGCGGCAGGAGCAGCAGGGCGCGCAGCAGGTGCTGTGCGCGGCGCAGCGTCGCGAGCGTCATCGCGAGGGCGAGGCCGACGACCACCTCGATCGACACGGCGAAGAACGTGAAGAGGACGGTCAGGCGCAGCGCCCGCCAGAACGCCGGGTCGCCGACGAGCGCGACGAAGTTCGCCATACCGACGAAGTCCGACGTTCCCGCTGTGGGCGTCGTGTCGGTGAGCGACAGGTAGAGGCCGTACAGGAAGGGCGTGAGCGTGACGATAGCGAGGAGCGCGGTCATCGGGCCGAGGAACACCGCCCGGTAGCCGCGCTGCGGAGTCATCAGCCGTCACCGAGGACCTTCTCGGCCCGACGTTGTGCGCGTCTCATCGCGTCGCGTGCGGTGGCTCCACCCGCGATCACCGAACTCATGGCCGAGGCGAAGAGCGTGCCGACCTCCGGCCACTTCGGATGCAGGTAGAACGCGTCGTACGGCTTGGAGTCCGCCTTGCCGAACATGGCGAGCACGACGTCGGCCGCGTGCGCCGGATACCGCTTGCGGAACGAATCGGCCCGCCAGACCGACCGGCGCGGCACGGAGACCCCCGCGCCGGCGAGCAGCGCGGCGGTGGGCGGGCTGGTCGCCCACTGCAGGAAGAGCCACGCCGCCGTCTTCTTCTTGGAGCGGCGGTTCATCCCGAGCACCCAGTGCCAGAAGTTCGGCCGCAGCTCACCGTCCAGGGCAGGGAAGGGTGCCGCGCGCACCTCGTCCGCCTCACGGCTGCTCTCCGGGTCCATGTACTCGGCCCCGAAGACGGACGACTCGATGACCATCGCCGCCTTGCGTCCCTCGAAGGCCTGGTTGACCTGCTGCCAGTCCCAGGCGGCCGCGCCTGGCGGTCCCGCGTCACGCAGCAGTGACGCGTAGGAGTCGACCGCGGTGATCGACTCCGGACTGTCGAAGGCGGGCCTACCCGAGGGGTCGATGACGTATCCGCCGTGCGCGAAGACGAAGCCCTGGCAGGTCCACGCCATCGTCGCCTCCGCCTTGCCGCGCATCGCAATGCCGGCGATGCCGTCGCCCTTCGCCTCCTTCGCCGCGGCGGCGAGCGCGGCGAAGGAGGCGAGGTCTTCCCCGACGAGGTCGGACCGGTAGAAGACGGTCTGCACCTCGGCGGTGATCGGCACCGCGTAGTCCCTGCCGTCCGACCACTCGACGAACGACCGGGCCGAGTCGAAGAGGTCGTCACCGGCGTAGAAGGCACGGTCAGTCAGGTCGCGGTCGTCCTGGTACGACCGCAGCGGCTCGATCCACCTGCTCGCGACGTACTGCGGGTACGACGGGATGAAGAACACGTCGGGAGTGGGGCTGCCGCCGCCGAGCTGGACCGGCAGCTTCGTCGTGAAGTCGGACTCGCCCGACACCTGCAGTTCGACGCTGATCCCTGTCAGGGCCTCGAACACGGGGAGGTGACCTCTGACGCCCTGCAGCCACGGATGCTGCTGCGCTCCGAACACCAGGGACGCGCCGGTCTGCTGCTCCCAGTCGAGGTCCGCCTCGCGCCAGGGCGCGAGGTCGTCGTCGGAGACCTCTGCCCCATCCCTGCCCGCGCCGCCGCCCACACCGCAGCCGGCGAGCAGCGCGGCCGCCGCCGCGAGTCCGGTCGCCTTGGCGCCTGACTCCAGCAACGCGCGCCTCGACGGTCGCCAGCTCCGCGCCGATGTCCGCTGACTCATCGATGCGCACCTCTCCCACCTTTGGGAGGACGTCGTACTGGGTAGATGCCCTCATGGGGCCTTACACCGACCTGCCCCCGCACGGCGGGTCGATCGTGCCCGACGCTAGTCCGCGGCGCGCATCGGGTCAATATTCAGGGGACTGCTTTCTCTCGAAGGCTCGCCCTTCTGCCCGGTACCGTCCACGCAGCGTCATCCAGACCGGTATCTTTCCGTCATGCGCAACAAGGTGGCCGGCCGGCCGGACCCCCCGGCCGACATGCGGTCGAAGAACCTCAGGTCCGTCCAGCTCCTCGCCCAGGACATGCTCGGCAGGGCCGCCGGCAGCCGGATACCGACGACCATCGAGTACCAGAAGCAGCTCGGGGTGGGCTCCGGCACGGTCCAGAAGGCGATGGCGATCCTGGAGAACAGCGGCGCCGTCACGCTGTCACGGCACGGTCACCTGGGCACCAGGCTCCTCGAGCAGGACGAGGGCGTGCTCTGGAGCGTGTCGGGTCGCGGCCAGGTCCGGCTGGTCCTGCACCCGCCGGGAGCGATCGACGGCTTCGGGTTGCTCCAGGGCCTGCACACGGAGTTCGACAAGCTGAGCGTGCCGCTCGACGTGCGCTACCTGCAGGGAGGCGAGGCGCGCGCCGAGCTCGTCACCGACGGCACCGTCGACCTCGCCGTGCTGTCGGCCAGCGCGGCCGGCTCGCTGCGCCGTCCACTGCGCCGCAAGCTGCGCACCGTCGAGCTCGGTGCCGGCATCTACTACGCGCCCGGCTCGCTCAGCGTCGTGCGCCGCGCCTCGGGACCGAAGCGTCCGCGCAGGCTCCGGGTGGCGATCGACCGCGCATCGCACGACCACCACGTGCTGACGGAGGCCGAGTTCCCGCCCGGACCCAAGCACGCCTACGTCGACTGTCCCTATCCCGAGGTGCTCACCGCGCTGCTCGAGAACCGCATCGACGCCGGCGTGTGGCACAACACGCTGCTGCCCGTTCCGCTCGCGGCGATGGGTCTCACCGTCACGCCGCTCACCTCCGCGCAGGTCGGCGGGGTGATCGACTCGGTGTCCGAGGCCGTGCTGCTGCTGCGTCGCGACGACCACGCACTCGGGCACCTGGTCGAGCGTATCGACGTGTCGGTGCTGGTCGCCGCGCAGAGCACGCTGCTGGGGATGGACCCCGCCTCACCCGAGCTGCACACCCAGGTCTGGATGCGCTGAGCGCCCTTCACCGGCGAGCAGGCGCGCCCGCAGCAGCCCGTCGGGGTCCCACGCGTCCTTGAGCGAACGGTGGACGCGTGCGTCGTCGCTTCCCCGGTACCAGTCCGCGCGCACCGCACCGATGCCGTGGTGGTGCCCGACGGTGCCGCCGTGCCGCTCGACGCTGCGCAGCACGAGATCCCACGCGTCGCGCAGGCGGGCCAGCACCGCGCTGTCGCCGGCCTCGTCGCTCAGCCACAGCAGGCTGTAGAAGCACACGCCCGTCTCGTACGCGTGCGACAGGTGCAGGAAGTAGCGATCGGCGCTGCCGGAGAACGTCTCGTCGAGCTCGCGCGCACAGGCCGGCGCGCTCGACCACGGCACCGACGCCTCGACCGTGTCGAACGCCCTGCCCACGGCACGGTTGCGGTCCTCCATCATGCTGTCGACCGCGTACCGCTCCTCGAACCAGCGAGACGCGGCGTCGTCGGGGAGGCGGACACCGTCGAGCTCCCGCAGCCGCTCCACGATCGCCGCGCACTGCGCGTCGACGAGTGACGCCGGCCCGACGGTGGTGGCGATGAGTAGGCAGCCGCCCACCGACCGATCACCCAGGATGTGCGCGCTCTCGGCGAGATTGTGACCACGCAGCATGGCGACCGGGTAGCCACCCTGCACGAGCTCCCGCTGCGCGGTGATCAGCGCACCGAGATCGGCGAACGAGAAGCAGACGACGCGTTCCGGCAGGCGGCGGTACACGCGCAACGTGACCTCGCCGACGACGCCCAGGCTGCCTTCACTGCCGACGAACGCCGCGAGGCCGTCGAGCCCTCCCGCCGGTCGGACCCGCGGTCCGAACTCGAGCACCTCCCCGGACGGGACGACGATGCGCGCACCGATGATCGACCGTTCGACACCGCCGTACATCGCCGACGACGATCCGCACGCACGCGTGCCCACCCAGCCACCGACGGTCGAGAGGTGGAGCGACTGCGGGTACTGCCCGAGGGTGAACCCCTGCTCCGCGAGCCGGCTCTCGAGCGCTCCCCCCAGCATGCCCGCACCGACCCGCACCTGCTGGGACACCGGATCGAGGGCGAGCACCCCGGTGAGGAGCTCGGTCGACAGCGCGACGTCCGCGTCGGTGTCGAGTGCTCCCACGACGTTGCTGCGCGCGCCCACCACCGTGTACGACCTGCGCGCCGCCGCGAGCGCCTTTACCACGCTCACGAGCTCGTCGAACGACCTGGGGCGATGGACGTCGACCGTCCGGGTCGGACGACCCGCGGCCCGCGCCTTGATCCTCGAGGGCGTCGCATCCATCAGCGCGATGACCTCTCCCGCGCCCTCGGCCGCTACCGCTCGAGTCATCGGCACTCCGCTCTACACATCAGTAGTCAGGATACTGATCGTTCAACGTTGAACGTCAACCCTTCGCGGCATGGCCTCTCGGTCGCCTATGCTCCGGGCATGCGGCAGGCACTGCGTGACGCGGTCCACGTCGACCGCAGCCGGCTCGCCGTCAACGCGGCCGCCCGCAACACGGTCGGCGTGGTCCTCCCCCTCGTGGTGGGCGCGCTCAGCGGGCACCTGGTCGCGGGCGTGACGGTGGCCATCGGCGCGCAGAACGTCGCGCTCGCCGACCGACCGGGGCCGTACCGGCTCCGCCTCGCACGCCTCCTCTTCACCGCGGCCGTCGCCGCCGTGGGCGCGGGGGCGGGGATCCTCGTGGGCAGGTGGGATGTCGCCGCGATCATCCTCACCGCCTGCTGGGCGTTCGGCGCGGGCCTGCTCGTCTCGCTCGGGCCGACCGCCACGCAGGTGGGCATCACCAGCACGATCCTCATGCTCGTCCTGGCCGGCCGGGCGCAGTTCACCGACGCCGCCGGGCCGGCCGCGGCCGCGTTCACGGCCCTGCAGATCCTCGCCGGCGGCGCCCTGCAGGCCCTGTTCGCGGTCGCGGGATGGCCACTGCGGCGGTACCGTCCCGAACGCCTGGCGCTCGCCTCCGCGTACACCGAGCTGGCGACCACGGCGACCGAGGCGCCGGGCACCGACGTCGGTCCGGCGGCCGGTGCGACGCTCGACTCCGTCCACCGCACGATCCGCGGCATCGGGCGCAACCGGAGCGCGACGATGGTCGCGTTCCGCGTGCTCCTCGACGAGGCGGAGCGGATCCGCATCGAGCTGCTCGCCCTCGGGGCGCACGCCGAGCGTCTCGGCGAGCTCGGCGCGAACTCCTCGCGCGACCGGGTGCTCGACGTGCTCACGGCCGCCGCGACCCTGCTGCGGCGCATCGGCGACTCGCTCGCCACGGCGGACCCGCCCGCGCACGTCACCCTGGCGGCGCGCGAGCTCACCACGGCGATCCGCTCGCTCGAGACCCTGGCACGGCAGTCGTCCGACAGCTCGTTCGCGGTGCTCGTCACCCTGCGCGCCGCCGTGGCCAGGGCCGACGCGCTCGACGAGCAGCTGCGCATCGCGATCGGCACCGCCTCGACGTGGCGCTACGAGGAGGACGAGCGGCCGGGCGGCTCCGCCGCGGTGCACCTGCCGGCGAGCCTGCGTTTCGACCACCCGCTCCAGACCGTGCGTGCCAACCTCACGCCGACCTCGTCGGCGTTCCGGCACGCCGTACGCCTGGCGGCGTGCCTCACCTGCTGCGACGTGGTCGTCAGGGCCGCCGACCTCCCCCGCGGCTACTGGCTGCCGCTCATGGTGCTGATCACGCTGCAGCCGGGGTTCGCCGCCACGTTGAGCCGCGGCCTGCTCAGGATCACCGGCACGATCGTCGGCCTCGGCGTGGTGACCGGCCTGGTCGCGATCCTGCCCGACTCGGTGTGGCTGGACTTCCTGCTCGTCGGCCTGCTGTTCTTCGGCTTCCGCGCGCTGTTCCTCGCGAGCTTCGGGTTGTCCGTCGCGTTCCTCACCGCGCTCGTGGTCGTCCTGCTCTCCCTCATCGACGTGGATCCGACCAGCACGATCCTCGAACGGGGGATCTACACGGCCGCGGGCGGCGCCATCGCGCTCGGCGTCTACCTCGCCTGGCCGACCTGGGAGCGCTCGCGGGTACGCCCCCGCCTGGCCGAGCTGCTGACGGCCTACCGGGAGTACCTGGCGCTCGTCGCCGACGACGAGGCGACGCCCGCGCAGGTCGCGTCCGCCCGCTCGGCGGCACGGGTCGCGAGGACGAACGCGGAGGCATCGCTGGAACGGTTCTCCGGCGACCCCGACCGCACGCACCGCGACGACCTCGTCGAACTCGCCGAGTCGGTGTTCGCAGGCTCGCTGCCGCTCGTCCACGCGGCCATGCGCCTCGAGGCCGCCAGGCGCGACGCCGCACGGCTACCGGAGACACCGGCGCTCGCGGCGTTCGTCGAGCACGCCTGCACCGCGCTCGACGCCATGGCGACGGCCGTCCGCGACGGCGCGCCCCTGGCCGACGTCCCCGACGTGCCCGCGGAGGCCGACGCCACGAGGGCCGATCTGACCGACCACGACGACCTCGGCGCCACCGACCGGACGGCGGCCGCCCTCGTCGAGTCGACCGAGGAGATCGCGCGGAGCCTCACCGCCCTCGCCGCGGCCCTGCGCGGCGACCGGGACGAGGACGAGCCCGCTACGTGACCTCGAGCTCGTCCACTCCCGGCATGGCGGGGAACGGCACGTGCGGCTCGGTCTGGTACCAGACGGCGACGGAGGCGAGGTCGTCGCGCAGCTGGAGGTACCGCCCAGCACGCCGCCAGCCGAGGGCCTGCACGGTCACGCGGAGGTCCTCCGTGAAGCGGATGGGGTCGGGCAGGTGCCAGCGGTACATGCCGAACCGCTGCTGCGAGCGGTACATCCCGGACGCGCCCGCGCCGATCACCTGGTTGAGGCCGAGGTACGGCGTCGTGTACACGCCGTACTGCCCGGGCGGGTCCTCGAAGTTCCAGGCGCCACCGAAGTAGTCCTCGGTGCCGGTGCCGCAGATCGTCGGGTACTCGTCGTCACCGTCGAGGAAGAACTTCAGCTCGCCCTCGCCCCACCAGCCGGTGCTGTTCGACTGCCAGGCGAGGTACGTGCCGACGTAGTGGCCACGCCCGCGGACACCGTCGAGGATCGTGTGCACCTCGCCCTGCGGCACCGGGTTGGTGCGCCGCCAGGTGGCGTGCAGGTACGCGGCGTCGTCGGGGACGTCGTCGAGCGCGTAGTCGACCTGGTAGTAGAACGCCTCGCAACGTTCGTCGGGCGAGACGTTCTCCAGCGTGATCTTCGCCGAACCGCGGAACGGCATCGGCCAGTACGAGTTGAACCCGCCGGCCGGGTTGACCGCGATCGGCAGCGACGCGACGTTGCTGCGCTCGCCCCAGCCGTTGCAGAAGAAGTCGCCGAGTGGCACCTCGACGGAGGGTTCGGCCTCGCCGTCCCAGTAGCAGCGCAGCACGAGCCGGCGCCACCAGTCGGGGAAGACGGTGCACCACACGTGCGAGACGATGCCCGGACCATCGATGTCGGCGAGCACGACCGTCTCGCCGGGCTCGACGCGGATCGACGGGGACACCTTCCACCCGACCCCGAGATCACGGGACGGGCCGGCACCGGTTCCCGTCGTCGCGCGGCCGCCCGCACCCTTCTCCCCGCTGAGGTTCTCCGCGCTGATCGACCGCGTACGTGCGTTCGACAGTCGCCAGACCTGATCGAGACCGCCCAGACCGAGCGTCACCTGCACCACCTCCGCGCCGGAGGCTAGCGGGTCGGACGGAGGGACCGTCGACCGACGGTCAGCGGAGGATGCGGAGCGTGAGCGGGTACCTGAAGCGCGACCCGGCCGCACCGGCGACGCCGCCGACGAAGGTGAGGATGAGCCAGCCCACCCAGATGACCGGGAACAGGATCACCGGGAGGACCAGCACGCTGGCCACGCCGAGCACGATGTTGGCCAGCACGAACGTGAGCTGGAAGTTGACCGCCTCGGCCGCCTGGCTCCTCAGGTAGGACGGCCGGCGCCCCTCGGCGAGGTAGACGATGAGCGGGGCGAGGAAGGACGTGAGGTACCCGGACAGGTGCACGACCAGCGAGGCGACCCGGTCGCCACTGGACGGAAGCGGCACCGCAGCCGCGTGCGGCCGCGGCTGCTCGGGCAGCACCAGCTCGCGGAGCGGGAGCTGCAGCTCACCGAACGTCCTGGCGGCGAGCGCCTGCTCCACCCGCGCGTCGAACTCGGTCTCGTCGAGGCGTCCCTTGGCATACGCGTCCTGAAGGACGTCGACGACGTGGTCACGGTCGACGTCGGAGACGCGCAACGACGGCTGACGGACGAAGGGACCTGGCGAGCTCACCGCGGGGTTCATGCGTCGATCCTCCCCCGCGCACGCGCGATGTGACATCCGGGAAGACCCTGATTTCCCGCGGCCCGGTACGGTGCGGGACATGTCCTATCGCACCCTCGGACCCGAGGACCTGCCGCGCGTCCTCGAGTTGAACAACGCGGCCACGCCGAGCGTGGGCAGGCTCACCCTCCCGGATCTCGAGCGCCTCGTCGCCATGGCCTCGGTCCGGATCGTCGCCGTCACCGACGACGCCGTCGTGGGATTCGCCCTCGGCCTGCCGCCCGGCCAGGAGTACACGAGCGAGAACTACCGCTACTTCGCCGAGCGGTTCGACGACTTCCACTACCTCGACCGCATCGTCGTCGACCCGACCTACTACCGCCGTGGCCTCGGGTCGGGGCTCTACGACGAGGTCGAGCGGCTGTGCGGCGCGCCCGTGCTGCTGTGCGAGGTCAACATCCGCCCGCTCAACGGCGACTCGCTGGCGTTCCACGAGCACCGCGGCTTCCGCCAGGTCGGCACCCAGGACACCGAGGGCGGCACCAAGACCGTCGCACTCCTCCGCAAGGACCTGTCGCAGCCGAGCGTCTCCCGTTGATCACGTCAACGTGATCAACGCGGACTTCACCTCGTGCAGGGACGAGGTGAAGTCCCGGTCCACGAGGTGAAGCACCGTCATCGGACGACGATGGTGGGCGTGGTGTCGAGGAGCTCACGGGTGTACTCGTGCGCGGGCGTGGCGAACAGCTGCTCGACCCTGGCGTGCTCGACGATGTGACCGTCCTGCAGCACCGCGACCTCCTGCGCGATGTTGCGTACCAGGGCGATGTCGTGGGTGACGAACAGCAGGGTCAGCCCCATGTCGTCGCGGAGCTGGGCGAGGAGCTCGACCACCGTCGCCTGGACCGACACGTCGAGCGCGCTGGTCACCTCGTCGCAGATCAGCAGGTCGGGCTCGGTCACCAGCGCCCTGGCGATCGCGGCGCGCTGCCGCTCGCCGCCGGAGAGCTGGTCCGGGTAGCGGTCGGCGAGCGCGCCGGAGAGACCGACGCGCTCCAGGTTCTGGCGCGCGACGTCCATCGCCGCGTCGAGCGTCGTGCCGAACAGCACCCGCCGCGGCCGGGCGATCGACTCGCCGATGGTGCGGCGCGGGTTGAGCGACGCGTAAGGGTTCTGGAAGACGTACGCGACCGACCGCAGCACCTCGGGCGGCCGCCGGGCGACGCCGAACGGCAGCGGCTTGCCGTGCAGCATGATCTCGCCGGTGGCGTCGTCATGCAGGCCGGCGACGGTCTGGGCGAGGGTGGTCTTGCCCGACCCCGACTCGCCGAGCAGTGCGGTGCACGAGCCCTCGGTCACGGTGAGGTCGAGGTCGTGGAGCACCTCGACCTGGCCGTACCTGGCGGTGAGACCGACGATGTGCAGCAGCACCTTCGAGTACCTGCCGCCCCGCGCCGCCCCCGAGCGGGTCTTGAACGCCGCCGTCACCTGCTCGGTGTGGACGCACCGGACGAGGTGGCCCTCCTCGAACTCCTCGATCGGCGGCAGCGCGACCTCGCACTCGGCGGTGGCCAGGGTGCACCGGGGCGAGAACCGGCAGCCGTGCGGCCGCTCGGACGGCGTCGGAGCGGTGCCGGGGATGCCGCGGAGCTCGCGCTTGCCCTCGAGGTCGGGGACGGCCGCCACCAGCCGCGCCGTGTACGGGTGACCTGGGTCGCGGACGATGAGGTCGGTCGTCGCCTGCTCGACGAGGCTGCCGGCGTAGAGCACCGCGACGTCGTCGGCGACGTCGGCGACGACGGCCAGATCGTGGCTGATGTACAGCGCCGCGCAGCCGTACCGCTCGGCGAGGTCGTGCACGGTGTCGAGGACGTGGCCCTGCGTGGTGACGTCGAGACCGGTGGTCGGCTCGTCGAGGACGACCAGCGTGGGCCGGCACGCGAACGCCATCGCGATGCCGATGCGCTGCTGCTGGCCGCCGGACAGCTGGTGCGGCCAGCGGCGCAGGAAGGCGTCGTCGGTCGGGAGGTCGACCTCCTGGAGCGCCTCCTTGACCCGGTCGTGCGGCTCGTCCCACCCGTGCACGGTGAGCGCCTCGTACACCTGTCGGCCCACCCGCATGGCGGGGTTCAGCGCCGCGCCGGGATCCTGCGGGACGTAGCTCACCCGCTTGCCACGCCAGGACCGGAGGTCGCGCGGGGACAGCGCCAGCAGATTGGTGCCGTCGAGCCAGATCTGCCCGCCCGCGATCCGCATGCCGCGGCGCGCGAGTCCGAGCATCGCCAGGCCGACAGTCGTCTTGCCCGACCCGGACTCGCCGACCAGTCCGAGGATGCGGCCGGTGGCGATCTCGAGGTCGAGCCCGTCGACGATCGCCGTGCCGTTCGTGGTCTCGACGCGCAGGTCCTTGACGAGGACGCCCTTGGCGCGCGCGTTCGTCATCATGCGCGCCCGCTTCCTCGCTCGTGCGCTTTCATCCTTCGACCTCTCTGTCGAGGCCCGCCGACGCCTGGGCGATCCCGTCACTGATCAGGTTGGTGCCCACCGCGATGAGGCCGATCGCGGCCACGGGAAGCAGGACGGCCCACGGCTGCACGACGAGTCCGATCCGGTTCTCGTTGATCATCAGCCCCCAGTCGGCCGCCGGCGGCTGCAGTCCGAGCCCGAGGAATCCCAGGCCCGCGACGAGACCGATCGAGTACGTGAACCGCAGGCCGGTCTCGACCATCAGCGGCCCGGTGACGTTGGGCAGCAGGTCGCCGACCCGTACCGGCCAGCGACGCAGGCCGATGGCCTCGGCGGCGCGGACGTAGTCGCGTCCGGCGACACCGAGCACCGCCGACCTGATGATCCGGGCGGTGCGGGGGGCGTGCGACAGGCCGACCGTGACGACGATGACCCACGGCTGCGGCCCCCAGACGCTGAGGAACAGCAGCGCGAGCACGATCTGCGGGAAGGCCAGCACGATGTCGCTGAACCGCATCAGCAGCTCGTCGATCCAGCTGCGCGTGTAGCCGGCCACGAGAGCGACGACGACGCCGACGCCCACGCCCAGCACGGTCGCCAGCACCGCGAACAGCAGCACGGACCGCCCGCCGCCGAGGAAGCGGCTCAGCACGTCCCGGCCGAGGTTGTCGGTGCCGAGGACGGCGTCCGCCGTGTGCGCGAAGAAGGGTTGGCCCACGAACTCCGTCGTCGAGTACGGCGCGACGAGCGGACCCGCGATCGCGAGCAGCACGACCGCGCCGGTGAACACGAGCCCCACCTTCGTGCGGTGGTAGCGCAGCGACTGGCGCAGCAGTCCCTTGCCCTTGCCGGACGCCGTCACCGCCGGGCTGTCCGGCTGGACCTCCGTCACTCCTGCGCTCATCTCGCCGTCCTCAGCCTCGGGTTCGACAGGATGCTCACGACGTCGGCAAGGAGGTTGCACAGCACGTAGACGAACGCGATGAGCATCACCAGTGCCTGCAGCGTCGGCAGGTCCCTGTTGGTCACGGCGTCGACGAGGCCCTGCCCGATCCCCGGGAAGCGGAAGAGGTACTCGACGATGACCACGCCACCAGCGAGCCAGGCGAGCTGCAGGGCGATGACCTGGGCGACGGGTCCGATGGCGTTGGGCAACGCGTGGCGCACGAGCACGACGCGCTCGGGTAGTCCCTTCAGCCGCGCCTGCTGGACGAACTCGCTGTCGAGCACCTCGAGCATCGTCGCCCGCATCATCCGGGTGATGTACGGCGACACCGCCAGCACGAGCGTGAGCGTGGGCAGGACGAGCACGGCACTCTGGGCGAACAGCGACCTGTTCTCGTCGACCAGGGCGACGGCGGGGAACCAGTGCAGCACCGTGGTCGAGAAGAACAGGATCAGCAGGATGCCGATCACGAACTCGGGAAGGGCGGCGAGCACGAGCGTGCCGGTCGACACGACGTTGTCGACCGCGCGTCCCCTGCGCAGCGCGCTCCAGGTGCCGGCGATGATCGACAGGGGAGTCGCGATGACCGCGGAGCACAGCAGCAGGACGGCGGAGTTGGCCGTGCGCTGGCCGACGAGCTCGGCGACCGGCTGGCCGTTCGCCAGCGAGTCGCCGAGGCTGCCGGTGAACAGGTCGCCGAGCCAGCTCAGGTAGCGCTGGTACCCGGGCTGGTCGAGGTGGAGCTGCTCACGGAGCACGGCGAGCCGGTCCGGGCTCGCCGTCCGCCCCAGGATCGCCTGTGCGGCGTCGCCGGGCAGCAGGAGACTCGCGCCGAACACCAGCAACGACACGACGAAGAGCACGAGGAGGCCGACCAGCAGGCGGCGCGCGATGAGTCGCAACATGTCGTCAGCTCACCCTCACACGAACCAGACTTCGCGGAACCGGTACGCGTCGAGCGGGAAGATCCCCTTCTCCGACGGCTTGAGTCCGGTGATCCGGCGCGAGTACGCGTCGACGAGGTCGAGGAAGCCCCAGACGATGTAACCGCCCCGCTCGTACTCGATCTCCTGTGCCTGCTCGAGCAGCCGGCTGCGCTTGTCGTCGTCGACCGTCTGCTTCGCCTTGCCGACGAGGTCGAGGTAGGTGGGGTCGACCCAGTGGCACTCGTTGAACGGCGACGACGGCTGCGAGCCGAGCGCCGACTGCACGAGGTACGGCCAGGTGCCCCAGAAGTCCTGCGCGAAGTGCCACTTGAGGTAGTCGTCGCCGTAGAACACGCCGGTGTCGACCCGGTTGAGCTTGATGCCGATGCCGGCGGACCTGGCCTGCTGCTGCATCACCTGGGCCGCTTCGACGATGCCCTGCGACACCGGCGAGGTGACGAGCTCGATCTGGAGGTTCTCGTGGCCCGCCGCCTTGAGCAGCGACTTCGCCTCGTCCGGGTCGTACGTGCGCTGCGGCAGGTCGGCGGCGTAGCTGTCGTCGAACGGCGAGTACATGTCGTTGGCGATCCGGCCGTGACCGGACAGCACCTGGTTGACCATCTCCTCGCGGTCGATGCTGAGGCGCAGCGCCTGCCGCACCCGCACGTCGCGCAGCGGCTCGACGTCGACCCGCATCGTGAACGGGTTCCAGTTGCCGGTGCGCGACTTCAGCACCCGCAGCGTGGGGTCGGCCTCGATCACGCGTACCTCGGCGTATGGCAGCGACTCGATCGCCTCGACCTGCCCGGCGAGCAGCGCGTTGGTGCGCGCGGAGTCGTCGGTGAAGTTGATGATGCGCAGCTCGTCGACGTACGGCTGTCCCTCCCGCCAGTAGTCGCTGAAGCGCGCGAACGTGCTCTCCTGGCCCGGGGTGAAGTTGACGAACGTGAACGGCCCGGTGCCGATCGGCTTCTTCGGGTCGTAGCCCTCGGGCACGATGCCGATGCGGTAGTCGGCGAACACGTCGTGGATCGAGACATCGGGGGCCTTCAGCTTGATGCGCAGCGTGCGGTCGTCGATCTTGCTGAACCCGTCGCGGTCGACCGACGACAGCAGGTTGGCCGCGGCCTGCGGCTTCTTCGGGTCGGTCACCCGGCGGTAGGTGTAGATGACGTCCTCGGGACGTACCGGCTTGCCATTGTGGAACAGGATGCCGTCACGGATGCGGATGACCCACGACAGGCCGTCCTTCGACACCTCGACCGACTCGGCGACGCATGACTCGAGCGTGTAGTCGCGCTTGCGGTAGAGGAGCGGCTCGTAGAGGTTGAGCCCGCGGCAGATGTCCGGGTGCGTGATCGGATTGTGCACGTCGAGGCTGTCGCTCGAACCACCACCGGCGGTGCCGACCCGCAGGACGCCGCCCCGCCGAGGTGGCCCGGTCGGGTTGCCCCGGGCCGCGGGCGGCTGCGTACCGCACGAAGTCAACAGCGGGACAGCGGACAGTCCGAGGACTCCGGCCGCTGCTCCCCTGAGCACCGCCCGCCTGCTTGGTTGGCTCGCGGGCGTCACACCATGCTCCTTCCACCCCCGAGCACGGCCCAGCCGTTCTCCCCCCGGCGTGGTGACCGCGCCCTAGTCAACGGAGATCACGGCCTGCACGTCAAGTCATGATCACGTTCCGCAGTGGTGCGTCGCGGCAGAATACCAGTGCGGTCGCCGGCGTACCCGCCAAGCGTCGCGACGCATCCCACGCACCGATCGCACGGTCGAAGCGGCGTGCGAGGATTCCGACATGTCGGCGACACGACTGCTGGTGCTGGGCGTCGTCCGCGTGCGCGGCGAGGCACACGGCTACCAGGTACGCCGCGACCTGCGCAGCTGGGCCGCGGACAGCTGGGCCAACGTCCAGCCGGGATCGGTGTACCACGCACTGAAGAAGCTCGCCCGCGACGGGCTGCTGACCGACGCGGGCACCGCGGAGCCGGCGGCCGGTCCCGAGCGGGCCGTCTACCGGATCACGCCGGACGGCGAGACCGAGTTCTTCGCGCTGCTCGCCGAGGCCCTCAGCCGCCCGGACCGCGGCGTCGACGGCCTCAGCGCCGGGGTCACCTTCCTCACCACCCTCCCCCGCGCCGACGCGGTCGCCCTGCTCAACCACCGCCTCGTGGCGCTCGAAGGCGACCTGGCGAGTGCGAAGCACATGGTCGACACGTGGTCCACCATGGGCAAGCCGGAGCACGTCACCGAGCTGGCCCGACTCTGGAGCATCGCCGGCGAGGGCGACATCCGCTGGACCAGGGATCTCGTCGCCCGCCTCGAGGACGGTGCGTACGTGATGGCGGACGACGGCGCCGGATTCGGCCACCCGCCGACCTGAGCTCCGTTGGTCAAACTTGACTAGCACCAGATGGGCATGTCACGCTCACCCAGCTAGTCAAACTTGACCAACGGAGGGTCTCCGTGATCCACGCCCGGGCTCTCGCCCGCTCCTTCACCTCGCGGCGCCGCACCGTCGAGGCCGTCCGCGGCGTCGACCTCGACGTCGACACGGGCGAGCTCGTCGGCTTCCTCGGCCCGAACGGCGCCGGCAAGACGACCACGCTGCGCCTGCTGACCACCGTGCTCAGCCCCACGGCGGGCACCGCGACCGTCGCCGGCCACGATCTCGTCCGCGACCCGGCAAGCGTGCGGCGGTCGATCGGCTACATCGCCCAGGGCAACGGCTGCGGTCTCGACCAGCGGGTCGACCACGAGCTCGTCCTCCAGGGCGAGCTCCACGGCCTGTCGCGGCACGAGGCCAGCCGGCACACCGCCGAGCTCCTCGCGCGGTTCGACCTGACCGAGGCGGCCGGTCGCGTCGCCGGCACCCTGTCCGGCGGGCAGCGACGTCGCGTGGACATCGCGATGGGCGTGCTGCACCGCCCTCCCCTGGTCTTCCTCGACGAGCCGTCTGCGGGTCTCGACCCGCAGAGCAGGGGCAACCTGTGGGCGCACGTACGCGACCTGCGCGACACGTACGGCACGACGGTGTTCCTCACCACCCACTACCTCGAGGAGGCCGACGAGCTGTGCGACCGGATCTTCGTGATCGACGACGGGCGGATCGTGGCGACGGGCACGCCGAACGAGCTGAAGGCGGGTGTCTCAGGCGACCTGGTGAGCGTCGACGTCGACCGGCCCGACCTCGCCGTCGCAGTCGCCGCGGCACTGCCAGGGACCACCGACGTCGAGCCCGCCGGGCAGCGCGTGACGTTCCGCGTGCCACGGGGCGACACCGCCCTCCCGCTCCTCCTGCGCGACCTCAACCGCGCCGGCGTCACGGTCTCGTCGGTCCAGACGCATCGGCCGACGCTCGACGACGTCTTCCTCACCCTGACCGGCCGCAGCCTGCGCGAACCCGACGGCGCGGCGGCCGCAGCCTAGAGAGGTCACCGTGACCGCACTCCGCCACACCCGGCTCATCTTCGTCCGCTCGATCCGCCCGACCCTGCGCAGCCCTTCGACCCTGCTGTTCGGCGTCGCCCAACCGGTGCTCTACCTCGCCCTCTTCGGACCACTGCTCGCCGACGTCGGCGGACCGGGCGGCGCGACCTCCTGGCAGTGGTTCGTCCCCGGCCTGCTGGTCCAGCTCGTCCTCTTCACCACCGCGTACGCCGGCTTCTCGCTCATCCCCGACCAGCGGTCAGGCGCCCAGGAACGGCTCCGGGCGACGCCCGTGAGCCGCCTCGCCCTCCTGCTCGGCCGCGTGCTGTCGAACGTGGTCATGCTCGTGGCGCAGGCGGTTCTCCTCGTCCTCCCGGCACTGGCCTTCGGATTCCGCGTGCCGCTCGCTGCGGCCCTGCTAGGCCTGCTGCTCTTGGCGGCGCTGGGCGTCGCGATCGGCGCGGCGTCGTACGCCCTGGCGACACACCTGCGCAACGAGTACGAGTTCGCGCCCGCACTCGGCTCGACGGTCGTACCGCTGATGCTGCTCTCGGGGATCCTGCTGCCGATGGACGCCGGCCCGCGCTGGCTCTACGTCGTCTCGCGGTTCAACCCGCTGAGTCACGTCGTCGACGCCGAGCGCGCGCTGACGCTCGGCCGGTACGGCGCGGGCGCCGTGATGGTGGGGGCGCTCGTCACCGCAGGCCTCGTCGTCGTCTGCACGGCATGGGGCGTCCGAGCCTTCCGCCGCTCCCCGGCCTAGGGTCCTGCCTCAGGTGTCGCCATAATCGTGGGGTTGTTGGGTGTAGTGCCGTCCAGCGGGTGTGGTCCAGGTGACGGTGCCGTCGGGGTGGGCTTTCAGGGACCAGCCGGTGTTCTCGTCCTTGAGCCGGTGGTGAGTCGGCGGCGGGAGTTGCACCCGCCGCCGCTCGTAGAACCGTGCGTGACACTCTCGCGTCACACGGCTCCCGTCGTCGAGCCGCTGGGGAGTGCACCGTGTTGCCAG
>WHST01000050.1 GCA_009379955.1 Streptosporangiales bacterium
CCGTCAACGCACCCCACCTCGTCGCCCTCGTCCGAACAGGAGCGACCTTCAAGAAAGGCAAACTCGTCGAACGACCCGACGACCAACCGAGTCAGCAGCAAGCTGCATGACACACCTATCCACAGGTATTGACAATTGCTCATGGAGCAGCGGCGCGTAGTGCATCAACGCGACGCGGCAGCGGCTTTCGATCCCATCTCCGTACCTCTCCTCACGGCCCCGTTCGCCGATGATCGGGGCGTCCGGATCGCCAAGCAGGATCCGCACCCGGCAGCCGCTGCCGGCCTTGCCTCGGAGCACGTCGGTGAAGCCGGGCCACTGCTCGTGCAGGAATGCGCCCGCGTAGACGAGGACACCGATCTCCCGCTCGGCCTTCTCGAACAGGGCGCGCCACAGGTCGAACGGTGCGTCGGCGCGTGTCGGGTGGACGGCGACGAGATCGGGGTGCGCACCGCGACGCCGGCGGCCCCTCTCGATCGAGGGCCATAGGTGACTCAGGTCCTCGCGGAGCACAATCGCGGCACGATGCGCCTTCGCGCGGTGCGGGGTTCGTCCGGTGCTCACCCACCGCTCGACGGTCTTGGCGTCGACTTCGACTGCCTCGGCGAGGTCCTGGTAGGTCAGGCCCACACGTACGAGCGCGGCGCGAAGCCGCTCGTTCACAGCCATAGGGACGTTTATACGCTACATAAGACGTCCTCGCGTCGTCCCGGTCCGTGGTTCAACCGTCCTTGATCCGTGGCTAAGGCTTAGCCTCGATCCGTGTAGCCGCTGAGGTGATGGCTTGGTCGCGGGCAGGTGGTGGTAGTTGCCGGTTGGGCAGGTCGTGGCTGCTGGTCTGCCCAGCTTTCCATTTGGTTCTCCGGTCGGGCCTGTGCGGCGGTGGTCAGGTCAGGCGGCTCGTGGTGGTCCGGTGGCGTGGCCGAACACGTTGTGCCAGAAGGTGTTCCAGTGATCGGCCCATGGCCAGTGGGCCGGGAGGTGCAGCATGGGGCGGCGTTGTGGTCGGGCGATCCGGGCGGGGACGGTGACGATCTGGCGGCGCAGGGTCGCGCCGCGGGCGCGTGCATGCTGGTCGCTGGTGAGGGTGCCGGCGGCGCGCAGCAGGTTGTGGGTGATCGCGGCGCAGATCGCCCACGCGCTGTTCGCGGCGAACCGGCCAGACGGCAGGTGCGCCAGCGGTCCGTCGATCAGGTCGGCGAACACGGTCTCGATGATCGCGTGGCGGCGGTGGGTGATGTCGGCCTGCGCGGTCGGCTCGACGCTGTTGGTGAAGAACGGGTGGTACCGCCAGACCGGGAACAGCTCGGCTGCCTTGGCGCGGTCGCGGACTCGGCGCACCACCAGCCGCGCGGTGACCGGGTGGCGGGTGGAGGCGAACGCGGTGAACTCGACTTCGGCGACCTCGGCGTCGGAGATCAACTCGCCGATGTCTGGGTCGACGACGGCACCGGGATAGTGCACCGGTGTCCACTCGGTCTCGGCGATGGTGCCGATCGCCCGGTTCACCGGGCGGTTCTTGGTCAGCACGACCGAGAATCGCGCCCCTGCTTTGATGCAGGCGCGCACGATGGCGTTGGTGCCATATGCCGAGTCGCCACGCACCAGGATCTGCCCGCTGGCCCCGGCGACACGGGCGACGCCGATCGCCTCGCGCACCATCGACGCCGCGCCCTTGCCGGAGCCGGCGCGCCCGGCGCGTAACCGGATCCCGGCGACCACCGGCGCACCCTCGCTCGTGCTGATCGTGGTCGCCAACGGCGACAGGCCCTTACGGAGCACCTGCCGCCCGGCGATCTTCGTGTGTCCATAGCTGGCGCCCTGCTTGGCGTGTCCGAACACCGGACGCAGCAGCGAGTCGACGTCGATGAACGCCTGTTCGGCCAAGCCGGGCAGCAGGTTACTGTGCTCGACGAGGTTCACCAGGTGCGCCCGGGCGACCGACGCCAACTGCAGGCCATGGCCGTGCGTGAACTCGCGCAGGAACTGCCCCACCGTGGCCGGCGCATACACCTGGTCGAACAGCCGCGACATGCCACCGGAACGGACCACGTCCAGATCATCGATGCAGTCCGCACCCGCGGCCATCCCCGCGACGACCGAGGTGAGCTTGCCCGCCGGGTTCACCGCCGCCGACTTCACCCTCGTCGCCCTGATCGCAACCCTGTCCGAGACCAGCTCCGACAGGCCCGCCCGCTCGGCCAGCGCCATCACCGGCACCAACCCCGCGCACGACACCAGACGCTCGTCATCGAAGATCGGCGTGCCATGTGACCACCCATGCGATAGTTTCACCATCAGTGCCTTCTGGATCGGGCCGGATCAGGACATCAACACTCCAGATTCTCCCGACCCAGAAGGCACTTCCTCCATCACCGCGCCGAACGATCAGCTACTCGGTCCGTCAAGTCGGCCTGGGGCGCGGTGCCGGGGTTGCTCCCGGCCCGTTTCCCCAGGCCGCTCGCCGAACCCGGCGTGCGTGTCTCCACGCACCGGGCTCTCCACGGATATTGTCGTTATGCGGGAGTCAAGGCCCACGGCGATGGGATGTTGTTGCTGCGCCAGCGATAGCGGGTCACGGGGACCGCTTCGAGGTTGAACAACGTGGTCCCATTGGCGGACAGCGGTTTCCATGTCCCTTGCGGGGTGGTGAACCGGCGTCGGAAGTCCTTCCATCCCCACCGGTGCAAGGTCCGCAGCCAGCAGGTCACCCGCCACCAGACGAAGTGGGCCAGCCGACCGAAGGTGTGCTTGCACACGGCATGCCGGAAATAGTTGGACCAACCGCGGATGACCTGGCCAAGCCGGGTCAGGACGGTCCCTGGGTCCTGCTGTGACGTCCTGTTCGTCAGTGCACGGATCTTCGCCTTCAACGACCGGATGGGCCGGTCAGCGATGAAGGTGTAGACGTGCCAGGTGTTCGTGCCTGGTTTGCGGCGCCACTGGATGCGGAACCCCAAAAACTCGAACCCCTCGGCCAGGTTCACCACCCGGGTTTTCTCCTCCGAAAAGGACAGTCCCATGGTGGCCAGCACGGCCGCGACATCTTCGCGCAGGTCATGAACATCGTCCTCGGTGCCATGCACGAGTACGGCGAAGTCGTCTGCGTACCTTACGATCCGCCAAGTCGGCAGGCCCTTGGAACGACGCCATGCACGCCGTGAACTGGTGGACATTGTCCCGCCCGGTTGCCACGGCCGGTGAACATGCTCATCGAGCACGCTCAGGGCGATGTTGGCCATCAACGGCGACAGAATCCCGCCCTGCGAGGTGCCGGTGTGGGTGTCCTGAAACCGACCGGACTCGGTCATGATCCCGGCCTTCAGAAACGCCTTCACCAACGCCACGACGCGTTTGTCCTTGACCCGTGCCCGCACCCGATCCAAAAGAGCGGAGTGTGAGATCTGGTCAAAACACGCCTCGATGTCCGCGTCCAGCACCCACTGATAGCCGTGGGTGCCGAACTGGTGTATCTCAGCGATCGCGTCCTGAGCCCGCCGGTTCGGCCGGAACCCATAGGAGACCGGCACGAAGTCGGCCTCAAAGATCGGCTCCAGCACCAGCTTAAGCGCAGCCTGGACCACCCTGTCGGCGATGGTGGGGATGCCCAAACTTCTCAGTTTCCCCGACCCGCCGCGCTTAAGGATCATCCGCTGACGCACCGGCACCGGACGAAACGATCCGTCCTTGATCGATGCGCGCAGATCGTCCAGGAACCCCGGGACACCGATGCTCTGCTCCACGGCGGCGGCAGTGAGACCGTCGACCCCGGGAGTGTTCGCACCGGTATTGCCGGCGACCCGAGCGAACGCCATCAGCAGCGTCGCCGGGTCGTGCACAAAGTTGAACAGGTCGTCGAACCGGCGACCGGGATCGGCCACCGCCCAACGGTGAAGCTTGGTCTGCATACCCGATACCCTGTTCCAAGGTTCACGCCCTGGAGCAGGATCGCCAGGATTCCCTGGCGCGTCTTTCGGCATCGCAGTGTCCTTCCCTTCTCATACCCACTGCCGCCCTTCCCCATGTGACCGGCTCTCCCGGCCTCGGAGTACTACGACGGCTCCGCCCCTTCCCGACCCGATCGGTCGACGGTGGACCCAGCCCGTCCGACCCGCGCTGGCAGCACGGACGGCAGGCAGCATCGGGAAGGTTCCCGTGTTCACTGCTGCTCGCTCGACGAAGGAGGAGCCCAGTTGTGCCCCTGCGGCATCGCCACGGCTAACCCGCAGCACTTCACCGTGGCCTCCCGGCAGCCATCCACAAGACCACCCAGGAGTTCCCCACCGACCAGACCTTCGGTCCGACCAACAGGTGCGCACCGCACCCGGCCCATATCCACCAGATTTGAGCCGGCAAGCCTTTAAGGGACGTAGAAACTGGTTCCTGTCCGTACTCCTCTCCATCACGCTCGCCGGACCCGCACCATCTGGCAGTGCTGACACGTCCCGGCTTTGTCAGGGCTGCTCCCACCCACCCCGGCACCTCCCGGAGCAGGCTGCCCTCAGCTTCACCGCCCTGCTGCGACAGGGTCAGCGGCGAAGGCCTCTCACCTCCTACACAAAACAGCAGCGCCTCACGGCGCACACGGATCGAGGCTTAGGCATGCGACGCGATCTGGTGTGGGAGTGATGAGGATGCACGCGATGGACGATCTGGCTACCGACGACGACCTCGATGCCCAGCAGCTCGCGGCGATGCAGTCTCTCGACGAGGCCCGTCGCGCCGATGAGGTTACGGCATCCGACGCCGTGGTGATCGAGCGAAAGATCCGCATCGGACGAGTCGCCGGAGCGCGTAAGCGCCTTACGGCGGCAAGGCGCCGCACCTGAACCGGTAGGTCAGCCTCGGGGATGACCGGCCCACCGTAGGGCCGCGGGCGAGGCGGTCCCGGCGGGGGAGTGCCGCAGCGGAACGAACGGGTCGCGGCGATGCTGCAGTGGCTCGTCAGGGCACCGGCAACGCCGCGGCGGTGCTCGGTGACGAGATGCTCGCTGTGGCGCATGATTGGTGCAGACCAGGGCGGTCGGCGGGAAGACGTGCGGTGTCGGGCGTGTGGCCGGCCGTGCACGGAGGCGGAGTACTTCCTGGCGGTGAAGCGGCGGCTCGAAGAGAAGGCGGGGACGGCGTCGTGACCGAGCTCGTGGAGTTCTTGCTGGCCCGTGGGCCCGATGACGGCCTGCCGAATTGGGTCGGTGAAGTCGGTGGGCTCGTGGGTACCGGTCTCAGCCTCGTCGCGATCATCATCTCCCTGCTTGTTCGCCACGACAACAGACGCCACACGGAAGAAGCACCAGCAAGGCAGCGGTTGCAGGCCCGGCTCGACGACGTCACGAGGGAGATGGCGGATCTGGTTCCAGCGGTGCAGGCAGCGGGAAGACTCCTCCAGGAGGAGGACGATTTCGCGGCGGCGGTAACGGGGCTTCGTGAGTCCGCAATGACGATCCGGCGATGCGTGGGGGCAATGAGGGAGTTGACCATCCCCCCTCTCAGCCCTCAATTAGAGTCTCTCGGCGCTGCGACGGTTGATCGGGGCCCGGACGGTGAGCCCAGCGTCGCGGACGGGCTGGTCTCCGCCGCTGCGTGGATGGAGCGTGTGGTCAGGTTGCGCAGGGACGTCGAGGACGGCTCGGGCGGCACAGCCAAGGTCCGTGACCTCATGCAGGCGAGTCGAGGCTTGGAGACGACATCACGTCACTTGGGTGTGAAGGTTGGCCGGGCCGAAGAAGCGGCCCTTGTCGTCAGTGACAGTGTCCGGCAGCTCGAGTCACGCGGAATGGGGAAGCTCCCTTGACCGGTTGACCTGCAGCCCGCATGATCCGCGACAGACGGGCAGCACCATTGATGCACAGCCGCATCCGTCGCTTCGTACGATCGTTCACCACCGACTGACAGACCCGAAGCGGCAGGAGGTCGAATGGGTACCGCGGCGCTGGTAATCGCGATCTTGAGCCTCGTCATCGCCGTGTTCTCGTTGGGCTGGCAGGTCGCCGCCTGGCTCCTGGAAACCGGACGCGTCCGGGTGAAGTTGCAGCACGGCGTGGTCGGATGGAATGGGATCGTCGTCGGCGACGTCCACCGGGACGGTCGCCCTCGCGACCTAGCCCCTCTACGCAGTCAGGGCGCCGAGGGCCCCGAGATTCTTGCCATCAAGGTCACGAACGTCGGCCGAAGCCATGTGACCGTCACTCGGTACGGAACCCGAGCGCCCAAGTCCAAGAACGAACTCGTGCCAGTAGCGGACGTGATGGGACCGTCGTTGCCGCACCGCTTGGAACCAGGCGAGAGCGAGACGTGGTGGATGAACATGGACGGGGTGCGCGCACTCGTCCACGCATCTAAGGTCCTCGCGCCACGCGAACGGAGGGTGGACATGTTCGTCGAGACCGGCTTGGGCAGAACGCTCTACACGTCGCGTCGTATCGTGATCAAGTGACCGGAACGACGGCCAGGCTGGGTGTCGATGCGTACGTGCTGGCGGCGTTCCTGTGGCCGGACGAGCAGCCCGAAGTCGGGGCGGCGCGGATCCGGCAGTGGGCACAGCGCGGACACGTCGAGGTCGTGGACTACGCGAGGGCCGGGCGGACGCGGCGGGCGCTGTTCGATCCGGCGGCGGTGGCTCGACACGCCGCCCAGAACCGCACTGCTTGACGATCATGAAACGGGCTGTCACAGTGCGCGTGGATCAGTGCGCCCCGAATCTGGGCACTAGTCCCGTCGTTTGAGCATATACAGGATCACGGCGTACAACAGCCCCAGGCTTCCGTACACAACCGCTGTCTCGAAGACGTCGATGACGCCGTGTACTGAGAGTGCCGCGGTTATGAACGGCGTGGCCAGCAGGAGCCACAGAACTGTCTCCTCGATGGGATCGATCCGGCGCTCGCGCTCACCGTCCGCCTCGTCCCCCGATATCGTGGGGTCCTCGACAACGCGTTCCTGCAGCAGTGGCTCACTCGCGGCCGTCAGCTGGTCGACAAGCTCCTGTACCGCGGTCCCGGTTTCAGGGTCGGACAGCACGTCCTCAGCGACTTCGTTGAGCAGGTCGACGTCGACGTCCTGCACCAGGGCTTCCAGATCCTCCGCGACATCATCGGCATGGTCTGCGAGTGTCGAGAGTGTGCTGGGGTCCTCGCGCAGCGCGGTCCCGATCGTGCGGAGGGCGTTCACCCGGTACGTGGTGCTGAAGACGGAGAGCGCCGTGCCGCTGGAGAGCACCTGGTCGCGGTTGTAGGCGGACATCGCGGTGGAGATGCGGTCCAGTCCAGCGGCGCGCACGGCCATCGAGCTCGTGATCGCCGCAGCGTGTCGCCCGATCGCCGTGATATCTCGGAACTGCGACTCGAAGATCTTCGTGCTGAACGCCTTGTGCGCCATGCCGGCAGAGGCAATGTTGGTCGCCGCGAGGGCTTTGACCTCGGGCATGACGGGGCCGACGATGTGGGACCACTTCGCCAGGTCGAAACCCGACGACTTGTATAACCTCGTCGCGTCGATCCCGAGCATCCGCGCGTATGAATGCCGCCATGGCGCGATGTCGCGTGCGAACTTGCTCGCGATGTCCGCGCCGATCCTCTGGCTGCTTCGGGTCACGTCAGCCGACCACGTGTCGTTCGTCGCCGAAGTCCGCGACGACCCGGAGCCGGCCGCCGAGGGCCTGAACGTATGACTGGATCGTCGCGATCTCCGACCGGCTGAGCTGCCCTCGCTCGATCTGCGACACGCGGCGCTGCGATACGCCCATCTGCTCGGCGACGTCAGTTTGTGTGAGGCCCTGCCGGTTGCGGAGCTCGGCGAGCCGGTGCAGACGGACCTCGGCGAGCATGCGGTCACGCTCGGCGGCGACGGCGTCCTCGTCGACGTCGAGTTCGGCGCGGATCTCGTCCCAGCTGCGAGTGGTCATCGTGTCCTCCTCAGGTGCTCGTCGTAGCGGTCGTCGGCGATGGGGACGTTCTTGCGGTACCAGCGGTCCCAGTTCCCGGCCTTGTCGCCTGCGACGAGCAGGACACCTTGGCGGTGTGGGTCGAATGCGAACAGGATCCGCATCTGGGATCGCCCTCCGCTGCCTGGTCGTAGCTCCTTCATGTTGTGGTGGCGGCTCGTGGTGACGCGGTCGGCGAGCGGGCGGCCGAGCTGCGGGCCCTCGATGCGGAGGACCTCGATCGCAGCGACGACTTGGACGCGCGTCTCGGGGTCGAGGCCGACGAGCCACTGCTCGACTTCCTTGACCGCGAGAACCGTCCACATGATCAGATTCTAGAACGTATGCGTAGTAGTAGTCAAGCATTCTTAGAGTCTGATGCAGAACGCCCGGGGCATCGATCACAACTCCACCCAGGAGACCCCCGTGCCGATCACTGACGTCGACATCCTCTACAAGCTGTTAGCTCTGTGGCGAGATCGGGTGCGGCCATGCTGGCTCGTTCTCGTAATCGAAGTCTGCCGAGAATCTGCCATCGCTCGTGAATCGCAGCCTCGCGGTTAGCCACCCTCCCTTACCCGGTCGGTAGGTGCGTTCGCGGAGCGTCTCCAGCAGGTCATCGAGTTCGAAGCCAGGACTACCGACAGACTCCGCGCGAGCTAAGGCGGACAGCTGGTTACGCGGTAGCGTCGGTGGACGTGAGTTGCTCACACCATGCTCACGGACGCACCAGCACCTATGCGGATCCGGCGGCTTGCCCCAGCACCCAAGTCAGCTTCTGACCTGCGGGGATGTCATTTTCCGGCATCGGGAGGCACGTCCTGAGACGTCTCAGACGTGACTTTTAATCCGCGGGTTCTGGGTTCGATCCCCAGGCGGCCCACCCATGACCTGCACAAACGCCTAGGGTTGTTCTTGGGTGTCTTGATTCGCACTGGTGGTGGTGCCGCTCGCCCGGCTCACCTGGGCCGTCACGATCAGTGGCGCGACCGCGGCTGCGAGAGCGAACGGCACCCTTCCCGTCCAGGTCGTGGCTGTCGTCTGCGTCATCTCCTCGCACGGTTGCTCGTATCCGTGGCCGGCCGGACCATGGTCCGGCGTACTGGTTGCCACACGGTTGCCATGTGGTTGCCGGCATCGGGGCAGGGTGTCGTGCGGTGACGTCGAGCGCCGGCCGCGCCCTGTCGTCAGACGTGGAAGAGTTTTCGATCCATCCAATCCGCGGCGACCTGGAGCGCGCCGCTGCGGAGGCAGGTCGCTCCGAGATCGGAGTAGACGATCCTGGTGTCGCTGTGGAGGGCCGGGGCGAGCGCCTTGCGGAACGCGTCCATGAACACGTCGCCGGCGTTGACGACCTCGCCGCCGACGACGATCACCGGTGGATCCAGGACCAGCAGCTCGCGGACCAGCTCGGCGATGTCGGCCGCGTAGCGGGTGACCAGTGTGCGGGCGCGTCCGCGCTTGGATCTCGCGGCTGCGAAGACGTCGGTGAAGGTCAGCGAGTGCTCCCTGGCATGGCTGCGGATCTCCGCGTTGGTGCCGACCCACGATCTCGTCCGGTCGTCGCCGAAGAACTCGCCGGCGGCGCCGTGCGCCCCACGGTAGAGCTCCCCGTTGAGCACGAGCCCGCAGCCGATGCTGTCGTCGATCAGCAGTCCGACGACATCGGCCGGTCCGGAGAGGTTCCTGTGCTCGGCCAGGGTCGCGAGGTTGGCGTCGTTCTCCACCAGGACGGGGCACCCGAACCGTTCCCGCAGCCGATGGTGTACCTCGTCGCCGACGAGCGAAGGCAGTTCGCCGGAGTTCTGGACCACACCGTCGGCCGACACGACACCGCGCACGCCGGCCACCACGACCTGGAGCTGGTCCGCGGTGAAGGAGAACTCGGCCACCGCGCGGTCGACCGCGGCACCCAGGCACTCCACCGGGTCGGGCTCGCGGTTGAAGTCGGCGAGGCTGACCCGCGACTCGCCGACCACCCGATCGCGAAGATCGGCGATGACCACGGACAGCTCGTGGCTGGTCAGCGTGACGGCCGCAATGCAGCCGGAGCCGGCGGCGAATCGGAACTCGCGCGCAGGTCGGCCGCCGCGGGGCGAGCTCGGATTCTGCGCGGTCTCGATCACCAGGCCGCGTTCGGTGAGGTCGCTGAGGGCGAGGTCGACGGTGGGACGGGACAGTTCGGTCGCCTTGGCGATCGCGGAGATCCCGTGCGCTGCGCCGCTGACTCGGAGGTATCGCAACACCTCGTTGCGGTTGAGGTGCCGCAGCAGGGAGGACTCGGCGCCGTAGACGTCGATGGCCTGCTTGAGCGTCATGGTCGATTGCGCGATCGGCTTTTCGTCCTTCATGGTCGGCGTGCCTCCAGCAGCGAGAGACAGGCGATCGACGTGACGAACAGGTTGTCCCAGTCGCTGTCGATGACCAACTTCAGGTATCGAGCCGGAGTGACCGGGAAGGTCACGGTGTGGGCGGGCTGCTCGTTGGGCAGGATCCCCGACCACACCTGGTGCCAGTCCTGCTGTTCGTCGGCAAGCATGATCCGGATACGTCGAGCCCGCGCCCGGGTGTGGTGGAAGTCCTCGATCACGCCACCGTCCTGGCGCGGCCAGATCGCCAGACCGGCGAGCGGTCGTGGGCCACCGACGTCGATCACGACATGATGTGGCGCGATCGCCAGGTCGCGGTGCTGGGTCACCCACTGCGTCTGCGGGTCAGGACTGAGCACATGGTGAACAGACCCGTCCTCGGCCTTGATCTCCTCACTGCTGACCTCGATGACGCGGCAGGACCGTGCCGAGACCGCGGTCAGGTTGTCGTCGGCGGCTCCGATCACGTCGGCGCGCTCGTAGAACGTCGCAGCCGACGACGCCGGTGGGCCGCCCCAGGTTCGATCCGCGAGGACCTGCAGTGGGCGGTGCGAGAAGAAGTGCACCCACCCCGTGGTCCGTGCCTCCGCCTTGTCCATCCATCGGCCCAACCGGTAACCGAGGAGCAGGTCGTCACTCGGGTAGTCGTCTCGTTCGTAGACGCGCTCGGCGGGCATGTATCCCTCGAAGCCCTGGGGGGACGAGCCGCCCGGCGTGGTGCTGTAGCCGGGGGTGACGTAGTTGCTACCCCAGTTGACGCCGACGGTCTGGTAGCCCTGACGGGAGAACTCGGCCGGGTCGCCGTCCAGCCACTTGCTGATCCTGATGTCCTTGCTCGGTGCGATGCTCACCGGCTGACCGCCGTAGCACCACCACTCCCAGATCTCCGCCCGCTTGCCGCGCTCGCGCAGGGCCACGGCGAGGTCGTTGACGAAGTCGACCAGCACGTCGCCGGCATAGCGCAGGCCCTTGGAGTGTGCGTACGCGAGCAGCACCGGATCCTGGTTCTCGCTGGTCTGCAACGGGAGCTCGTCACTGCCGATATGGATGAACTCGCCGCTGAAGACGTCGGCGAGCTCCAGGACGAGCCGCCGGACGAAATCCCGAGCGAAGTCCGAGGTCATGTCCAGTGTCCAACCGCCGCCCTGACCGCCGGGCCAGCCCGCGTAGTCCATCGCCGGTGACCGCAGCCGGAGCCGCGGCTCGTAGCGGGTGAGCCAGACGGCGTGACCGGGAAGATCGATCTCCGGGACGATCCGCACGCCCCATTGTGCCGCGTAGGCGTCGAGTTCACGCAGTTCCTGCTGCGTGTAGTGATCGACCGATGCCAGACCTGGGAACTCGAGGCTCTCGAATCGGAATCCGTTCCACTCGGTCAGGTGAAGATGCAGGCTGTTCAGCTTCATCCAGGCCATCCGACGGACCTCGGATCGCAGGTACTCCATCGGCAGGAACTTCCGGCCCACGTCGATCATCTGCCCCCGGACCGTGCAGCGCGGATAGTCGAACGCCTCACCCTGTGGCAGTGCTCGTCGTTCGGGATCCTGCTTGAGGAGCTGGACGAGCGACTGGCAGCCGTACAGCAGTCCCGACCGGCTGGACGCGACGATCAGGACCGTGTCGTCGATGTGGAGCCGGTATCCCTCCTCCGGGATGTCGTGGCGCTCGGTGTCGAGGACGATCCGGACGACGCAGCCGGACGTCACCGCGCCGGAGACGACCCGGGGACGGTGTCCGCACAGCCGTTCGAGATCGCCGGCCAGCAGCCCGGCCACCTCGCGAGCGCTCTCACCGGAGCAGCTGATCGTGAACGGTGGCTCGAGCAGCAGCCGTCCCGGACGCGGGGTCCAGTGGCGGAGCGACGGTAACGTCGCCGGGCGATCCGGCGGGTCGAGCAGCGGCCCGGGCTCGGTCCGATCGCCTGTCTTGCCGTCCGAGTGAGACACACGACTCCTTACTCGATCACTGGATTGCGCAGGTGGATCCACGCTTCGACCAACCCCCACGAAGCCATGGAGCGGGCGTAGTGATGACCGCATTCGACTTCGTCGAACGGGTTTCGCCGTCGTCCGTCGTAGCGATCCCGGACATCGACGACCGTGCGGTGCGCGAGGTCCTGCTCGCCCTCTAGCAGCAGCCCGATCGCCGCGGAGTACTCGAGACCGGTCCACACCTCGGCCCAGTAGGGAAAGGGAAACGGCAGCTCGCGTCCTCGTGGGTAGCTGGCGTTGACGAGACCGCGTTCGTCGCCCAATGCGTAGCAGCGCCGCGGGTTGACGTGGTCGGCGACGCCATCGAGGCGGTTGTGGTGGGCGATGCAGCGCAGTGCGGTCGCGATGTGATCGGGATCGAGCGGGATGCCGAGACCGCTGAGCTTGGCCATGGTGACGCCGGCCAGCTGACCGCTGGTGCAGCCCGTGCCGATCTGATAGTGCGGCTGCAGGGGATCGGAGCCGCCGGGAGTATCGGTCTCCATCCGCAGTCCGTTCGCGATCCGCGAACCCGGGGCGGGTGGCATGATCGCCTGCTGGTAGTACTCGCCGTTGAAGAGGTGCTCGTCCATCCAGCGGCAGCCCGAGGCCAGCAGTCGCCGGCAGTACGAGGCGAACTCGGGCTCGGCCATGACGGTGGCGAGCTCGGCGGCCGCGGCGAGTGCGGCCAGGTACCACGACTGCACCTCAGGCGTCGGACCGTAGTACTCGACGTCCATGGTGTTGTGCTGGCAGCCCTCCATCACGCCGTCCCGGTCGGCGTCCCACCCGCCTTCGACCCAGGCGAACTCGAGGGAGCGGCGGACCGCGGGCCAGAGCTCACGGGCACGGGAGTCGTCGCCGGAGCGGCGCCAGGTGCGGTAGAACCGCAGGATCGAACCCATCTGCCCGTCCGCGGCCGCGAATCCCCAGGTCGCTCCCTCCAAGTGGCGGGGGAGTCCGGCGCGGAACGCCATCAGGCCTTCGTCGTCGAGCGAGTCGACGAACTCTGTCTCGCGCATCGACCACGCCAGGTCGGGGAACAGGGCGATGGTGGCGTACTCGTAGTTCCAGACGTGGGTGCAGTTCCCGTGGCAGCTTCCGGCGTCGTCCTCGGTCCCCTCCCAGCCGTAGAAGCGGCCGTCGGCGCCGCGGAAGACGGTGTTGGACTTGAGCACGGAGAGATTGGAGAGCGCTGCGTCGGCCATGGCCGGCGGCATGCCCAGGGCGATGACGGATCGAACGAATCGGACCGACTCGTGCAGGAGATCGGGGAGTGCTCGTCCGAAGTTCCTGGCGCACTCTCCCGCGTCGGCCGCCCGAGTGGCGTAATGGTTGCCGACGAGGTGCTGGCTGGGACGGTCGGTCTCCCGCAGTCCGTGCGTCCAGGCACGACGGTACGGGAAGTGCCAGGCGATGACGAAGTCCAGTGACGCTCCGGCCCCCGGCTCGAGAACGTCGGTCAGGACGAGTGAGCCGACGGGATCACGATCATGGCGTACGTGGTCGCTGACTGCGCCGTCGTGACCGAAGTCCTCCCAGAACTCGGCCAGCGCATCGCCGGATGGGGCGTCGAGCCATCGGGTGCGGAACGAGTCTGCCTGCCTGCCCGGCGTATGCAGTGCGATGGTGCCGTCGGCGGGGGAGCCGTCGCGCCGGGGGTTGCTGCCGAGGAGGACGCTTCCGTCTCGGTGACGGTCGTGCTCGAACCGGGTGCCGGGCCAGGCCGGGGAGTTCAGGGTGGCGCCGATCAGGTTGGGCATGTTGCCGACGACCGCCACCGTCTGGCGCACACGGGTCGGGTTGGTCAGCCGCACCCGGTAGAGCAGGGCGGGGTGGCCGGATGCGTCCGCGTCGCCGGGAACCAGGGGATTGGCGACCTCGACCGCCACTCGGAGCGGAACTGCCGGATCGGCCAGCTCGATGCGTGCGAACGGGTACGCCGCCGAGAACGTGCAGTCGTGGAAGCGCGGGAGCCCGGGCTGGGGGCTCGGACTGCCGTGCGGTCCTTCGTATTCGTGGTCGAACAGCCGTCCCTCCAGGACGCGGGTGTCGACGGTCCCGTCGGCGCCGGCGACGTGGAGCGCGAAGAACAGATGCCTGGGCGTGAACCCGTGGGCTGCCGTGTTGGCGACCTCGACGTCGACGAGCCGGCCGCGGCCGTCGACACTGATCGCTCCGGTGCCGAGCCCGCCCACCGGGAATCGGATCCGCCGCCGAGCGTCTCCCCGATAGTCCCGGACCGTGGGCCAGTCCGAACCGACCCGCCCGGGATCGGCGGGGTACCTGTCAGCGCTGTGCTGTTCGATCGGCATGGGACTCGGCTTCTGGTATCGGGCGGATGATCTCGTGCTGTCCACCGCCGACGATCGTGCGGTGGCCGTCGGGCGTCTCGATCGTGCATCGCGATTGCGGAGGAATCTCCACCTCCAACTGGAAGGTGTCACCGTCGATCGTCCAGCTGCTGGCGAACGTTCCATGTGCGGTTCGGTAGCTCGCCTGGGCCGCGGTGATGCCGCCGCACGGTTGCGGGCGGACGATCAGCTCGCGGAAGCCACGGCTGGTCGGAGCCTGTCGCAACCCGGCGACATGGGAGTAGAACCAACCGTCGACGGCGCCGAGCATGAAGTGGTTCTGGCTGATGCCGTACGTCGGCCCGTCCCAGGTCTCGGTGAGCGAGGTCGCGCCGTGACGCAACATGTAGCCGTAGCCCGGCCGGTCCGACTGGCACGCGAACCGGTAGAGCGTCTCGTGGCGATCGTGTGCCGCCAGGACATCGATCAGGGC
This sequence comes from Streptosporangiales bacterium, assembly GCA_009379955.1. NCBI lineage: Bacteria > Bacillati > Actinomycetota > Actinomycetes > Streptosporangiales > Streptosporangiales bacterium. The sequence goes on from WHST01000050.1 coordinate 15,045, forward strand.
CGGGAGACCGACCTCGCCGACGTCGACGAAGAACTCGTCGGAGGCGATCCGCTGTTCGAGCCGGTTCACGACCGCGACCGTCCGGTCCGGTGGCACGATTCCGTACCGCAGCGCGACGGCGATCTCGCCGACCGTGTCCGTGCCGACGGTCGAGTCGTCGTCGTTCCAGAACTCGGTGCGGACGCGTGCGGCGATGCGGTCGGACTCATCGCGCCAGCGCGCGCTGTCGCCGAGGTGGCCCAGCTCGCCGGCGACCTGCGACAGGACCGACAGCATCCGTGCCAGCGATGCGGTCGCGACCAGCGGGACGGCGCGCGCCTGCGTCCCGTCCCAGTCGCCGAGGCCGTACCGCACCAAGCCGTCGACGCGGGAGTCGAGCAGGTGTCGTGCGTATCGGGTCATCGCTTCGTAGTTGTCGTGCAGGACGGAGAGATCGGCGTAGCACAGGTGGAGCTGCCAGGGCACGTGGACGACGGCGCCGCCCCAGTTCACGTCACCGCGCCAGGGGTCGGGGAACGGGTCCCATTCGGGGACGTACAACGGCAGGTGGCCGTCGGGTCCTTGGGCCTCCCTGATCAGCAGCATCGTGTTCGTCAGGAGCGCCTGTACGTCGTAGTTCCACTGCAGTACGGGGAACGCGAGGTGGAGCTCCTCGAGGAAGCAGAGCTTCTCGCGGTGCGGGCAGTCGGTGAAGACCGAGTACATGTTCGAGGTGACGGCCCGGTGCACGATGCGGTGGATCCGGGTGAGGGTGGGATCCGAGCACGAGAACTCGCCGGTGGCTCGCGCGTCGGCCGAGATCACGAGCCCACGCACGTCCTCGACGCCGAGCGGCTCGTCCTGGCCGGAGACCTCCAGGAAACGCATGCCGTTGTAACAGAATCTCGGGTGCCATGTCAGTGGGCGTGGCCCGGATCGGACGGCGTGATACACGGGGTCCCATCCCTCGGTCCGGGCGTCGATCGTGCCGTCGTCGTGGAGGAGCTCCGCCGGCCGTAACGTGACTCTGGAGCCGGCGGGGAGATCCACCTCGGCCCAACCGGCGAAGTTCACACCGAAGTCGACGATCTGGGTACCCGCGGCGACGTCACGGATACCGATCGGATCGATCACCTCCCGTACCCGCAGCGGCGGTGTCGTCTTCGCGCTGACCGTGATGCCCGCGGGTGTCGCGGCGGCGACGGCTCGCGGCCAGGCGCGCACCCCGGCGACCGAGGTGTCCAGGGGTACGCGCGCGTCGAAGTCCTCGCCGCCGGTCCAGTTCGACGACCGGGTCTGTCCGAGGGTCGCCCCCCACTCCGTGTCGGTGACGACCTCGCGCGTCGTTCCGTCAGGGTAGGTCAAGGTCAACGAGGCGCAGGCGGCGAGGTCGCCGTGGTCGCTGATGATCTTGGTCCACCGGTCGTCGTGCCGCTGGGAGCGGTACATCCCGGTGCCGAGCTCGATGACCACGACGTTCTCGCCCTCGGTGACCAGAGGGGCGATGTCGTAGGTGCAGTACTCGACGCGCTTCGCGTAGTCCGTGTAGCCCGGCTCGAGCAGATCGGCGGATACGGGATGGCCGTTGACGCAGGCGACGAAGACACCGAGGCCGCTGATGCGGAACGTGGCGGAGCTCGGCTGTCCCGTGCAGGAGAAGCCGGCTCCGAGCACCGGAAGCGGACCGGCCGGATCGGCCTTCCACTGGGCCGAGGTGATCCAGACGGCTCCGAGCGTCGGCGGACCGTGAGCTTGCGTGTCGCTCACAGGTCCGCCTCGAACTCTTTCCGGATCTTGTCCCCGCCCCTGCTGCGCCAGCGCTTCCGCCATTCGCCGAGCTCCTTGACGGACCGCCGCCCGGTGATGATGCCGTACAAGTAGTCGTTGTTCAGCTGGTCGAGCGCCGCCGCCTGGCGCACAGCGGTCTGGGAGACCAGGCTGCTGGTCGGGTTCTTGATCGACAGCGGCACGGCCTTCTCGATGCTCGCCTGCGCCGCAGCCGCGGCCTTGGTGTCGCCAGGAAAGAAGAGGACGCCCTCCAGCGGCTGCACCAGGTACGAAGGGCCGGCGACCTCGGTCAGCGGTCGGTCGCCGTCCACGGCGGTCGGAGTGCCCCGGTCGTCGTAGGTGAAGTGACGTCCCTCGATCCCGTAGTTGATGAAGGTGTGCTCCTCGCTGCCGAACGGCGCGCACCAGTAGTCGATGATCCGGAGGAGCTCCTCGAGACGCTTGGTGTTCTTGCCGACGGCCGAGGGAATCGCCGCGATCCCGAAGTATCCGGCGGCCTGATGGACGACGGGATCACCACCGTCGTGGCCCGAGAGGGCAAGCGGCGCCACCTCGACGTCGGGATCGTTCTTCCGCAAGGTCGGCAGCATGTTGCGGTAATGGGGGGCGATGCCGGCCGGCATCAGACCGATCCGGCCGGACATGAAGAGATCCTGCGCGTCGAGGACGGGATACGTGGCTGCGTCGGGGTGGAACGCCCCGGCCTTCCACAGCTCGACGAGCCAGGCCACCGCCGCCTCGTACTCGTCGGTCTCGATCTCGTGGGTCAGCCTGCCGTTGTCATCGACGCGCCAGTCGTTGGGGACCCGGAACATCTGCGTGGCCAGGATGACGCCATGGTCGAGCCTGGCAAGGCCCCAGGTGCGGCCTTCCTTCTTGCCGCGGTGAGATCCCTTCGTATAGGCGGCGAGCAGCTCCTTGACCTCGTCGGCATTCTGCGGAGGATCGGTGTATCCCAGGTCCGATGCCCAGTCGGTGCGATACATCTTCTCCTCGTTGACGAGAGGAAGCACCCGCGGGACACCGAGGATCCGGCCGTTGATGCTGGCGTTGCGCCAGGCGTAGGTCGGGATCCGGGCCAGGTTCGGGTACGCGTCGACACCCGACCCCGCGAGAGTCTCGCTGAGGTCGGTGAAGGCGTTCTGCTGCATCGTCTTCACGACGCCGGGCGCGATGCTGCGCTCGATCCACGCGATGTCGGGAAGATCGCCGCTCGCCATCAGCGTCTGGACCTTCTGCCCGTACGAAGGGCCCGCGGCGTAGGCCGGGCGGAGCTGGACGCCGAGCCGCTTGTTGAACTCGGCGAGCCACGGGTTGTCCGATGGCGGCGGTGCCTGCTCCAGGACCTGGAAGGTCGAGACCTCCCCTCCGCGCCCCGGCGTCTTCGCGACCGACCGAACCTGCTGCCGCGGATACTGGCTGTAGGCCGGCGATACGCCCTCGATGTCGCTGATCCTGGCGCCCGCGATCTTGTCGGGGGGTCGGTAGTTGGGCGCGGTGAACCTGGAAGTCCCGTTCGAAGCCTCGCCGGTGCCCGGTGCCTGCGTGCGGCACCCACTGACCAGCGAGAGCCCGACGCCGGCGCCGAGTGCCAGCAGAGTGCGTCGGCTGAGGTCTGCGCTGGATATCGATGTGTGCTTGGTCATTGCCACTCCTGCTGGTCCGGCGATCAGCCCTTGATCGCTCCGGTGAGAACGCCCTTGGTGAAGAACCGTTGGAGGAACGGGTAGACGACGAGGATCGGAAGGGTCGCCAGGACGACGACCGCCATCTGTACCGACTTGGCGGGTGGGGGCGGTGCAGCCGGGTTCTGCAGCTGGGTCAAGGGCGTCCCTTGCAGGACGTACTGGTTGAGCACCAGCTGCACCGGCCACTTGCCGGTGTCGTTGAGGTAGATCATCGCGTTGAAGAAGTCGTTCCAGTACGCGACGCCGTAGAAGAGGGCGACGACGGCGATCACCCCCTTGGACAGGGGAACCATGATCTGGCTGAGGATCCGCCAGTCACTGGCCCCGTCGATGCGGGCGCATTCGAGCAGCTCGCGCGGGATGCCCTGGAAGAAGTTGCGGAGGACCACCATGTTGAAGGCGCTGATGGCTCCGGGGAGGATGAGCGAGGCATAGCTGTCGAGGAGGCCCAACCCCTTGACCAAGAGGTAGTTCGGGATGATGCCGGCACCGAAGAGCATCGTGAACAGCACCACGTACAAGATGACCTTGCCGCCGGGCACCTCCCTGGTGTTCATCAGCCCGTAAGCCAGCAAGATGGTCAGCACGACGCTGAGGAGCGTGCCGACGACGGTCACTCCGACACTGACCATCATCGCCCGGAGCACGATCCCACCGGACAGCACCGAGGCGTACGCCTCGAGCGAGAACCCGGACGGGATGAGCCCTCCGACACGCGAACGGCCGTGAGCCTCGGCGAAGCTCTGGACGATCACGTACAGGAGCGGATAGACCATCACGACGACGGTCACGGCGAGGACGACCGTCTTGAGCACCGTGGATGCCAGCGACGGCTGGTTCCACCTGGGTCGGGTCAGGACCGGCACGCGTCGGGCGCCCATCAGAAGGCACCCTCTCCACCGAGTCGCTTCGCCGCCCAGTTGGCGCCGAGCACCAGTACGGTCCCGACCAGACCCTTGACCAGGCCGGCGGCCGTCGCGAGACCCCAGTCTCCGCCGAGGACCCCGCGGTAGTACACGAAGGTGTCGAGGACCTGGGCGACGTCGGCGCCGACGGCGTCCTGCTGCAGGATGATCTGCTCGAATCCGACCGTGAGCACCGAGCCCAGACGCAGGATGAGCAGGAGGACGATCACGGAGGTGATCCCGGGGAGGGTGATATGCCACATGCGCCGCCACGCTCCGGCCCCGTCCACCGCGGCTGCCTCGTACCGCTCGACAGGCACCAACGTCATGGCGGCGAGGAAGATGATCGTTCCCCAGCCCACCTCCTTCCAGATGACCTGGGACGTGATCAGCAGCGCGAAGGTGTCGGGGTTGGTCATCAGGTTGGCGGGGTCTCCTGTCACCCGGGACAGCAGGTCGCTGATCGCACCGGTCCCGCCGAAGAGCGCCTGCCAGATGGCGACGACGATCACCCAGCCGATGAAGTGCGGCAGGTAGACGACCGACTGGATGAACCGCTTGACGCGGTCGCTGAGGATGCTGTTGAGCAGCAGGGCCAGGAGGAGCGGCGCCGGGAAGGCGAAGACGATCTGCAGCACGCTCAGGACGAGGGTGTTGACGAGTGCGTCGGCCACCTCGGGGTCGGTGAGCAGTCGGGCGAAGTTGTCCCATGCGACCCAGGGACTCCCCCTGATCCCGAGGAAGGGACTGTAGTCCTGCCAGGCGACCGCGTTACCGAGCAGTGGGACGTATCGGAACACGACGAAGTAGATGAGCCCGGGCAGGATGAACAGATAACGCCAACGGGCTTGCCAGAGTCGCCGCCTGAGCTCCCGTTTCCGACGCGGTCTCTGCTGCACGCCCCGCCCGGCCGTCGACGCCCGAGCAGGTGATGGCGCACCGGCATACACGGCAATCCTCTCGGCCGAGGTCTCTCGTGCGTGCCCCATACAACAGGTGAGGGGTGAGGATAGTCAAGACGGTTACATATCCGGTCTTCATTTCACGGGAGGAGCTCGTCCCGAGAGTTCTCACCACTCCCGTGCCTGCCGGTTTGAGGTGACGGTTTGCCAGTCGCGCAGATCAGAAGGCCGAACCCTTCAACGAGGTCTCCATCGCGTCCAGCATTCCGTTGACGCCAGCTATCGCCTCGGTGTGGTCGCCGCCAGTCCCGACGTTGCGGTAGCTGAGCCGGGTATGACCCTCGCCCAGGTCGTCGAGGGTCAGCGTCACCTCCTCGGGCGGGTCGGTGAAGAGGAACCGCACCATGCGGTCGGGCTCGATGTCGCCGTACCGCGCGGCGAACGGGATCTCGTCACCGTTCTCCGGGGAGACGAGCACGCCGGCGATCGCGCCTCCCGGCCGGGGGTCGAGGCTGATCTTGGCCGCGGGGGTGTCGAAACCCGGCACCACGAACCAGCGGGCAAATAGCTCCGGCCTGGTGAAATGGACGAACACCTCGTCCGGCCCAGCGGGCAGCTCACGGGTCACGACGAAGCCGTCGGCGCTGATCATGGTCTGCCCGTGATGACGGTCGGATCTCCGGTGAACCAGACGCAGTCGATGGAGACCTCGCTCATCCGCCACAGCTTGTCGTCGCGGCGGGCATGGACGGCGTACATGTTCTTGAGCAGGGCGTGACGCGAGTGATCGCCGGTCGGCAGATGCTGCGCCTCAACGAGTGCGGTAAACGATGCGATGCCGTCGTCGATCTGCACCCGGGTGTTCGTGACGACATGTGTGGTGTCGATGTGAGTTCCGGGATCCATGATGATCGAGGTGATCATGTCCCTACCGGTCATCAGAGGCACCTCGATGCCGCACTTCGCCGCTGCAGCGCGGAAGTCGAGCACGGCGTCTTCGGTGAACGCCGACTCGAACAGTTCGCGAGCGCCTGCGTCATACCGACGATCCTGGGCCAAGCCGAATCGCAACAGCGCATCGACCACCGCGCTTGCCTGGGTGATGTCCGGTCGCGTGGTCGTCGAGGTGGTGATCTCGGGGTCCAGTCGAAACATCGTGACTCCTTCACGTCGATTGGCGATGCCTGTGGTCCGATGGCACGATAAAGGTGTGCACCGGTGTCAAGGTCAACCGATGGCAGGAGGGCTATGCGGGTTCAAGAGCTCGCCGAGCTGACAGGAGCCTCAGCTCGCTCGGTGCGTCACTACGATCGCGCCGGTCTCCTGGCCTCGCGCCGACTGGCGAACGGGTACCGCGAGTTCGATGGCGCGGCGATCCAGCAGGTTCGCACCATCAGACGGCTGATCGCTTCCGGCCTGACCATCGGCGACATCGTGACGCTCCAGCCGTGCCTGACCGCGCGGGGTGAGTTCGACGGCTGCGACGATGCCCGCCGCATACTGGACTCCCACATCGACCGTCTCGAACGCTCACTCGAACGCGATCGGCGCACCCTGCGGCTACTCGACGAACGCCGGCGGAACATGGCGCCTCGGCACGTGCTCCAGTCATAGCAACCCCCCGGCCTCGTCACTGGCCTACCCCTTTCCGTCGATGCACTCGCGCAACGCGAAGGGTGCCTGCCCGTCGGAGTGATGCTCGACGTCGAGGTCGTGGCCGGCGGTCGCGACCGCTGGCGGCAGCAGGGCAGGCATTCATCGGGGCCGCGGTGAGCGCGACACGGCGGCGTCGGACTCGTGCTTGGCTGACCGGCCGTCTACCGTGCATCAGACCCACGTGGCCGCGTCCCAGGACCGTCGGCGTGGTCGGCGAGGTCGGCGAACGGGAGCGGACAGTGTGGACTGTCGGCGCAGGTGATCAGGTCGTCACAGCCGGCGTCCAAGGCGGCGCGTAACCGGTCACCAATGAGCTGCAGGTCGGCGATCTTGGCCTCGACCTCGGCGAGCTTGTCCCGTGCCCGATCCTGGAGGCCCTCACCGGTTTGGTCGCGGCGGCGGCGATGGTGGTGGTGCATGCCGATGGTGAGCAGGTCGGCGACCTCGTCGAGGGTGAACCCGAGCCGTTGGGCAGCCTTGATCACCCGCAGCAGAGTCACGGTCTGTGGCGGGTAGTCCCGGTGTCCGCCGATGGTGCGTTCGGGCGCGGTGAGCAGGCCGCGTCGCTCGTAGTAGCGCAGGGTCTGTCGGTTGATGCCGACCGCCTGGGCGACCTGTCCGCTACGCATCCTCGCCACCGGCGTCGCGGGCCAGTGTCATTGCTCGGGCGGCGAGCGCGTCGAGCATCTGACGGTGGCCGGCGGCCACGGTGACGTCGAGATGCAGTGTTCCCGCGGCGGCGGTCAGGGTGAAGGTGAAGAACGAGCAGCACCCGGTCTCGCGGACCGTCAGGTCGGCGACGCGTGCGGCGACCGCTGCCGTGGCGTCCAGTTCGAACCGCAACCGGGTGTCGTCGATCTGCTCGAGGTGCTGCACCGCCTGGGCGAACACCTCGTCGAACTCCGCTGTCCGTACTGGCTGTTCGACGGTGGGCAGCGTGCAGCTGTGCGGGACCCACGATCCGGAGATGTCCAGTTCTGAAGAAGTCATGTCTCGACGGTAAACGTGTACCCAGGTACCAGATGCAAGTCCCCTGAACGCTGCCATGCAGCCTGTCACGCTGCCTGGCCCGGCGGCCCAGGGAATCCACGTCGCTCGTACACGTTGGCAATGACGTGGAGACGGACGGAACTCAGGCGAGGCTGCATCCGCTGCTACGCAGTCGCTGGAGCCCCATGACATTCGACCTGGCGCACGAAGCCGACCCCGAGGACGTGGAGGTCCTGCTCGAAGCCGCGCGCTGGGCGCCCTCGGCGGGCAACTCTCAGCCCTGGGCGTTCATCACCGCTCGCCGCGACGATGCCATCCACCGATGCCTCGTCCGCCACCTGGCCAAGAGCTCCGCACGGTGGGCGCCGTCGGCGAGCATCCTGGTCGTCAACCTCAGCCACCGCTGGGTACAGGACACCGACTGGCCCCACTCAGAGTTCTCCCACTACGACCTCGGACAAGCGGTCGCCCACATGACACTCCAAGCACAAGCAATGGGACTCGCCTCCCGCCAGTTCCGCGCCTTCGACCGCGACGCCATCGCCAACGAGTACAACGTGCCCGAGCACTGGGAGGTCACAACGATGACCGCGATCGGACGAACACCGCGCGGCATCACACCTCACGCCCCGGTCCTTCCCGACGGGAGAGGAGGCCCACGAACACGTCGAGGGGCAACCGAACTCGTCTGGCACCGAACGAACACCCCCGGCATCTCCTGATGTCCGTTGTGGCCGCGAAGGAGGCATCATCTAGTGTCCTGCGTCGCGTCCGTATGGGAGAGGAGGACTTTCGTCACCGGCGCCACGCACACCACCGACGGCGGGTTCACCGCGAGCCGACCTGTTGACGAGGATGCCGGCATGGATCTGCATATGCATCTGGGTGAGGAGGGCGGGCTGGCCGAGCAGATCTACACACAGCTGCACGAGCGAATCAGCACCGGCGCCTTGCCCGCAGGAACGGTGCTGCCGTCCTCCCGCGAGCTCGCCGCGCGGCTGTCGGTGTCGCGGGCGACGGTGGTAACGGCCTACGAGCGGCTCGCCGCGCACGGGTTGATCCGCCCGCGCGCCGGGATCGGATCGTTCGTCACAGGGCGACGCGCGGCCGCGGCGGCCGTGCCGGCCGCATCCCCGCTGCGGCCACGGGCGATCTGGCGCGCCGAGCATCTCGCCGTTCCGGATCTCACCGTGCCGGCCACCGAGTTCAACTTCGCGCCCGGCGTCCCCGCGCGCACCCGGTTCCCGTTCGCACGGTGGCGAGCGCTGCTCAATGACCAGGTGCGCACCCGCACCGAGGTCAACTACGGCGACCCGGCGGGCTCGGCCCGGCTACGTCACGCGCTCGCACGGCATCTCGTCGTGAGTCGCGGTGTCCGAACCGCGCCCGAGCAGCTGGTGATCACGACGGGAGCGCAGCAGGCGTTCGACATCGCCGCGCGCGTTCTGCTCGAACCGGGCGACACGGTGGCAGTCGAGGATCCCGGTTACCTGCCGGCCTACCGTGCGTTCCTCGCGTACGGAGCCCGCGTCGTCGGCGTGCCCGTCGACGGCGAGGGCCTGGTTGTCGACCAGCTTCCGGCCGGGACGCGGATGGTGTACGTGACGCCGTCGCACCAGTTCCCGCTCGGCATGCCGATGTCCGAGTCGCGCCGCACCGCGCTGCTCGCGTGGGCCGCCCGGCACGACGCGGCGATCGTCGAGGACGACTACGACTCCGAGTACCGCTTCACCGGACGTCCGCTCACGCCGCTGCAGGCGACCGACAGGGAGGGTCGCGTCCTGTACGTCGGCTCCTTCTCCAAGACGCTGCTGCCGGCGCTGCGGGTCGGGTTCCTCGGCGTCCCGGCGACGCTGGGTGAAGCCGCGCGCCGCGCGAAGTTCGTCGCCGACTACGGCACAGCCGGGCACGTGCAGGCCGCGCTCGCCGCCTTCATCGAGGAGGGCGACTTTGCTCGCTACATCCGGCGGATGCGGCGCTCGTACGAGCGTCGGCACCACCTGCTGGTCGGCACCCTGCGTGAGCTTTTCGCCGGCCTCCTCGAACCGATCGAGTCCAGCGGCGGGACGCACATGGCCGCACTGCTCACGCCCGGACAACCGCATGACGCGACACTCGCCGCGCACGCGCTCGCGGAGGGAGTGAACCTCGGGACGATCTCGCGCTGGGGTATCGAGCGTCCAGGTCCGAACGGGTTCGTGTTCGGCTACGGCGCCATCTCGACCGACCGGATCCCGGACGGACTCGCCGCGCTGCGTCGCGTTATCTGATCGAGATTGGACTGGCGCAGATCACCTCGAATCGGCGCCGCCACCGGGCCGGCACCGTTCCTAGGCTGCCGCGGACACCCCTCGACAGGAGGCTCGATGAGATCCCTGCGCATCACCGCGATCGCCGTCGCCTGTGCCGGCGTCGTCGTCGCCGGCCCGTCCCAGGCCTACGCGCACCCCCGCTGCCAGCCCATCGACGCGACGATCTACGACAAGGTCGTCTCGGAGGGCTGCCCGCCCCCGAACGAGGCCTGCGTGGTGGGCACCGTCCGCGGTAAGCACGGATTCAAGGGGACGACCGTGTTCGTGCTCGGCTCCCGTGCCGATCCGCCGTCGACGTCACCCGGCTACCGCGCGGTCAGCGGGACGATCACCTACACGTTCAAGGACGGGTCGACGCTCACGGCGCTCGAGACGAGCATCGGCAATGTCGACACCGCCACCGGCCTCGGCCACGCCGGCGGAACCCAGGAGTTCACCGGCGGCGTCGGCCGCTACGTTGGCGCGACCGGGTTCACGTACCTCGATCAGCACTTCGAGGTCGACCACTTCGTCACCCAGATCCGGGGCGAGGTCTGCGGCGCGGAGAGTTAGGCTCCGCGTCATCGGCCGGTCAGCACGCTGTCGTCAGTCCGCCACGGTTGCGTTGACGGCTCAGGTCCTATACGTGGGCAGCACGGAACCGGTCGCGGTAGTCGGAGGGGGCGATGCCGACAAGACGGTGGAAGGTGCGGCGGAGGGTCTCGGCCGTGCCGAAGCCGTAGCGACGGGCGATGCTGTCCACCGGGTCGTTGCGTTCGGCGAGTGCCCGTTGTGCGGCTTCGATGCGGACTCTCTCGAGGTAGGCGGCGGGGGACATGCCGATCTCTTGGGTGAACCGGCGTTGGAGGTGGCGTGGGCTCAACCCTGCCACTGTCGCCAGTTCGGGGATGCTGTGGCGGTGGCCGGGGTTGGAGTGGATCGCTTCGATTACCTTGCGAAGTACGTCTGTCTCCGGTTGCGCCGACCAGAGCGGGATGCTGAACTGTGACTGGCTCCCGGGCCGGCGCAGGTACAGCACCAGCTCCCTTGCGACACCGAGCGCGGCCTCCCACCCAAGGTCGGCCTCGACGAGGGCGAGCGCGAGGTCCATCCCAGCCGTCACGCCGGCTGAGGTCCAGAACCGTTCATCCCGAACGAAGATCGGCTCGCGGTCGACCTTGATCGACGGGTACTCGCGGGCGAGTCGGTCGGCGTCCCTCCAATGGGTGGCCACCCGCCGTCCGTCCAGCACCCCGGCCTCGGCGAGCAGGAACGCCCCGCTGCACACCGATGTCGCCCGCCGGGCGGAACCGGCTGCCGCGCCGACCCAGTCCACGAGCTCCCGGTTGGTTCGGGCCGCGAAGATGCCGTCCCCGCCGGCCACGACCAACGTGTCGATGTCTTTCGGATCCACCTCGCCGATGCTGTGGTCGGCATGAACCCTGAAGCCGCGGCTGGACCGGGTCCCCTCGGCGTGCGCCGCCACGATCCGACACTGGTAGCCGGCCATGGCGAACACCTCGTACGGTCCAGCCAGGTCGAGCGTCTGGTAGTCGTCGAAGATCACGAACGTGACAGTGCCGGGTTCCATGACACTCACCTTGCCGCCGATCGCGCCGCGTCGTCTACGACAGATTACCCACAGATTGCGACATCAACGGCCCCGTCGTCGGCGGTGATCCTCGATGACGCGCGACAGGAGCACCCCTGAACCGCCCAGGCTGGGCATGGTCGGGCTGGGGTTCGGCGGGTCGCGTGGCGTGATTTGTGGGTTGGCTGTCGTGGACGCCGACAGCGTCTGGTCCGCAGGGTTGACGCATGTCCCACGGAGGCGTCCTCCTTCGAGATCGACCGCCGTCGCGGCGGCGGCTGATCGCGATGCTGGCGCGAGGTCGGTGGCCGCAGCTGGCCGGGCTGGGCATGTTGCTGCTCGCCGGTTCCGTGCTGCCGCTTGCCGGACCGCAGCTGCTTCGCTTGTTCATCGATCAGGTGGTGCTTGGTCGGCCGTTGTCGGCGCTGGCCGTGATCGCCGGCGCGTTCCTCGCGGTCTCGTTCGCCAACCACCTCCTCACCGTCGCGGTCGGATACGCGACCACTCGCCATGCCTGGGTCGCGACGAACGCGCTGCGGGAGGACGTGGCACGTCATGCGCTCGGGCTGGACCTGTCCTTCCACGAGGGGCATTCGCCCGGGCAGATGATCGAGCGGGTCGACGGCGACGTGTCCGCACTGTCGTCGTTCGTGTCGTCGTTCGTCGTCCAGGTCGTCGGGAGCACGCTGACGCTGCTCGGTGTGCTCGTCGTGGTCTTCGTCGAGGACTGGCGCATCGGGCTCGGCGCGGTCGGATTCGTGGTCGTGTCCGCGGCGACGCTCGCGCGCCTGGGCAACTTCGCCGTCCCGCTCGCGACCGAGCGGCGAAGGGCGTCGGCCAGGCTCTTCGGCGAGATCGAGGAGCGGCTGCACGGCGCGGAGGATCTTCGCGCGAACGGGGGAGGCGCCTATGCCGTGAGAGGGTTCCAGCGCACGCTGGCGTCCTTCATCCGGGCATCGATGCGTGCCTCGATCGCGACCCGGACGATGTGGGTCGCCACGACCGGGGTCTTCGCCGTCGGCGGGGTGCTGGCCCTGCTGGCCGGGACGCTCATGTTCCAGGCTGGTGTGGTCAGCCTCGGCACCGTCTACCTGTTGTTCCGCTACACCAGCCTGCTTCAGGAGCCGCTGGAACAGATCTCCGAACACCAACGGGCCGCCCAAGAGGCGATCGCCGGCTTCGCGCGCATCCAGCAGCTGCTCGACGAGGAACCGTCGATCCGTGACACCGGAAGCGTCGCTCTGCCCGCTGGCCCGCTCCCTGTCGAGTTGGACGGCGTGCACTTCGCCTATGCCAACGGGGCGGAGGTTCTGCACGGCATCGACGTGCGCCTGCGGCCGGGCACCGTGCTCGGCCTGGTCGGCCGTACCGGCAGCGGCAAGACCACGATCAGCCGGCTCCTGGTGCGGCTGCTCGATCCGACCGCGGGGGGTTTGCGGATCGGGGACGTCGACGTTCGCGAGGTGGGTCTGGCCGAGCTCCGACGGCACGTTGCGCTCGTGACTCAGGACGTGCAGCTGTTCGAGGCGGACCTGCGGGACAACCTCACGTTGTTCGGCGCGCACCCCGCGGACGACGGCAGGCTCGTGGAGGTGCTCGACAGCCTCGGTCTCGGCGCCTGGTACCGCGCCCTGCCGGACGGGCTCGACACGTTGCTCGGTCCCGGTGGCGCCGGCGTCTCGGCCGGGGAAGCGCAGCTGGTCGCCTTCGCCCGGGTGTTCCTGCGCGACCCGGGTCTGGTGATCCTGGACGAAGCCACCTCACGGCTCGACCCGGTGAGCGAGGAACGGCTCGAGCACGCGATCGACAGACTCCTCGCCGGCCGGACCGCGATCCTGATCGCACACCGGCTCAGCACGCTGGAGCGGGTCGACGAGATCGCGGTCATGGAGCGGGGCCGGATAGTCGAGCGGGGCCGCCGCCGTGACCTCGCCGACGACGCGAGCAGTCGTTTCGCCGGGCTGCTCACCACGGCGTCGGACGGGGTGCTCCGATGAACGTGCGACAGTCGTCGACGTGGCGAATGGCTGGACGCCTCGCCCGCTACCGACCCGGCTTGTTCGCCCTGTGCGTCCTTCAGGTGGTCGCGTGGAACGGCTCGACACTGCTGATCGGCTGGCTGCTCCAGCTGCTCCTGGACGCCCTGAGCGGCGAGGCCGCGGTCGGGTTCGGCGTGTACGAGATCCTCGCGGTGCTGGTGGCAGCCGAGGTCACCAACCTCGCCGTCGTCTGGGCCGGCGTGGTCCGGACTCGCTGCTGGGAGTACATGCGCGGCCTGGTGCGGCTCAACCTGCTGCGTGCTCAGCTGCGCAGCGGTGGGCCCGAGGCCGGAGTGCCGGCCGGCTCTCCTGGCGAAGCGGTGAGCCGGTTCCGAGACGACGTCGATGACTTCCTCGGCTTCGTCGAGACCGGGTTGCACACTGCGGGAAAGGTCGCACTGCTCGATGGTCATCATGGTCTCGATCGAGCCGGTCATCGCGATCGCGGTCGTGCTTCCCCTGCTCGCGGTCGTCGTCGCCACCAGGCTTGTCACCGGGCGGATCCGCGAGAACCGCGCGACCTTCCGGCGCGCCTCGGCAGCGGTGACGAGCCTGCTCGGTGAGATGTTCGGCGCGATCGTCGCAGTCAAGTCCGCTCAAGCGGGCTCGGGCATCCTGGAGCGACTGGCGCGGTCCAACGAAAGCCGTCGTCGTGCCGGGCTGCGGGACGAACTCCTCACGCGCCTGCTGGGCACGTTCAACCGCGCCACCATGGACATGAGCGTCGGAATCGTCCTGCTGCTCGCGGTGCCGGCCATGCACGGCGGCGACTTCACCGTCGGCGAGCTCGCGTTGTTCGTCACCTACGTGGGCAGGCTCGTCTGGCTCCCGGTCTACGGCGGTCGGCTGCTCGCCAAGCAGCGACAGGCCGCTGTGGCGGTCGAGCGCATGGCGGCACTGCTCCCGCAGACCTCGCCGACCACCCTGGTAGCTCACCGACCCATTGGCGTCCCGGAGTCGCCGGCACCCATCGAGCGTCTCGAGAAGCGGGCCATGGAGTGCCTGACCGTGTCCGGCCTCACCGCCACGCATCCGAACTCGGGACGAGGTATCCACGACGTAAGCCTTGTCCTGGAACGCGGAACGTTCACCGTCGTCACGGGACCGGCAGGAGCAGGCAAGACCACCTTGCTCCGCGCGATCCTTGGGCTGTTGCCCGCGCATGCCGGGATGCTGTCATGGAACGGCGTCGCCGTGGACGACGCTGCGGAGTTCCTCGTCCCGCCGCGATCGGCGTTCGTGCCCCAGGTGCCGCGGCTGTTCAGTGAGTCGCTGCGCGACAACCTGACACTTGGTGTCCACGATCCGACCGAGCTGACACAGGCAACACGAACGGCCGTGCTCGACCAGGACATCGCAGCGATGCCGGACGGCCTGGACACCGAGGTCGGCGCACGTGGTGTACGCCTGTCCGGCGGCCAGGCGCAGCGGGCGGCGATCGCGCGGGCACTGGTCCCGCTCTCGGAACTACTCGTCCTCGACGACGTCTCCAGTGCGCTCGACGTGGAGACCGAACGCCGCCTGTGGGACCAGCTGCAGGCCCGCGTCGACCAGACGCTGCTGGTGGTCTCCAACAGGCCCGCGACCATCGCGCGCGCCGACCAGGTCGTCCGCCTGGACCATGGCTGGGTCCAGCCTCGCTCGCTCGTCCTGCACGCGGCGGCGGACGGTGACGCGGCCTGAGCACGCACTCGTCCCGCATGGCGCCGGATCCGGCTCAGGCGAAGTCGAACACGAGCGGGAAGGCGAGGACGACTGTCCAGGCCCAGACGGCGTACACGATCAGGTAACGGGTCTGCCAGCGTTCCAGGCGGGCGAAGGGCATGCGGCCACGGACGAAGCCGAGGAACAGCCACGCCGACCACGCCAGGTTGGTGAGCAGGATGACGTTCTCGCCCAGGGCCGCGGTCTTGTTGGCGCTGAAGCCCCATTCGGTGATCCGGCCGGTGATCGCCAGCAGCACCATGACGTCGATGACCAAGGCGCTGACGACGAGCACGAGCTGCAGGCGGTCGAAGTGACCGGCCCGGGCCGTACGGTCACGGGCGGAGATGGCGTACAACAGCAGGCCCAGCACGATGACGAGCAGTAGGTCGAAGAGGATGAGCGCCTCGCGCTCGACGTCGATGCCGTTGTCGGTCAAGACGGTGGCGACCAGGAAGGCCAGCAGCGTGGCCGCGAAGAGCGGCGTGAAGACGCGGGTCAGCACCGGCGCCATGTTCTCGATGACGCTCTGCTTGGCCTCCACCAGCCATGCCGCGACGATGACCGCGGCCACGGCGCCGCACGGCAGCAGCCACGACTGGATGAATCCCTCGGCGTCGAGGCCGATCGCGTCGAAGGTGCCGAACATGAAGGCGGTGAGAACCCCGCCGCCCAGGCCGATGAGGACGAAGTAGATCAGCCACTCCCCGGTGAACCGGATGAAGTCCATCCGCCGCTGCTCGGAACGCCAGTCACCGCCCGTGTAGGCGACGCCGACGACCAGCCACAGTGCGAGCGGGAGGTGGATCGCCGTGAGCAAGAGGCTCTGCGAGCCATCGGCCAGCGGATACGCGTTCGCGGCGACCGCGCCGAGAACGAACAGCGACGCGAGCACCGCGATGACGCGAAGACGGACCCGGCGTTGCCAGGCGAAGTAGGCGGCCAGCGCCGGCAGCGCGAAGAGGCTGGCGTTGCGTACGTAGAACACGGCGTCGTCGTCACCCGCGATGTCATACCCGAACCACGCCGGCACCTTGATCGCGAGTGCCGCGACGGCCGCACACAGCACCATGACAGGCAGATCGCGGCGGGAACGGGCGGCGGGCGCGTCCGGCTCCCCGGGCAGCACGAGCTGCTTCCACAGCCGCTCGTAATGCTCGCGGGCGAACTCCCGCGACAGCTCGTCGAGGCTGCCCATGCGTTTGACGGCGATGAGGAACGCCTCGTCGGCTCGCAGGCCCGCCTCGGTCAGCTCGGTGATCCGGTTGCGAAGGTGGTCCTCCAGCTCCTCGGCATCGGTGTGGTGCAGCTCCCGGCGGCGGTGCATGTAGGCCCGCCACTCGGCGATCTGGCTCTCCAGATCGTTGTCGCTGCCGACGGTCACCGTCCCGCCTCCCAGGCCGGTGTCGTGATCGGCTTGATGGACTGTGACGACCTCCAGACGCCCCGCAGGGCGTCGACGACCGCGGCCCACTGGCGGCGCTGTTCGACGAGCTCGGCCAGGCCCTGGTCGGTGATGCTGTAGTACTTGCGGCGGCGTCCCCCGGGCGGAGTCTCCCAGGCGGACTCGACGTGACCAAGCCGCTCCAAGCGGTGCAGCAGCGGGTAGAGCAGGCCGTCGGTCCACTCCAGCTGCCCGCCCGACAGCTCGTTGACCTGCTTGAGGATCGCGTAGCCGTAGCTCTCGCCTTCGGTGAGGATCCCCAGCACGAGCGGCGTCGCCGAGGCCGCCACGAGGTCTTTCGTGATGTGCATGCGACCACCTAACCCTAGAACTGCAATGCATGATAGTCCTAGGTATGCCGATCGCGCTATATCAGGTTCCTGACGCGAGTCCTCGAGGTGCGGTCAGGCCGTTGCCGGTAGGTGACACGCCGGATCAGCACCTCGAAGGGTCCGCGACGCCCCGTTCTTCGCATCCAGTCGGCCAGCGCCACGGTGACGAGCCACGTGGTGGCGGCCAGGAGTGCCGTGGTCGTGACGGTCAGGTCGTCCGAGAGATCGAGCAGGAACGGGGTGAAGACGACGGCCCAGACCACTGACTGTGCCAGGTAGCAGGTCATCGACCGCTGACCGACGGCGGCGATCGCGTCGACCAGCGGCCGTCGGCGCGCCTGGAGCCGGGCGGCGATCAGCGACAGCAGGCAGGCGTAGCCGAAGCCGCCCAACGTCCCGGTCGAGTCGTGCAAGGGGCCCAGTAGTTCGAGCGTCTGCTGGCCGGGGGGAGTGACCACGCCGGCGAGCATCAGCGAGATCGGTTGGGCGCCGAGCACGGCGGCGCCGATCCCGACCGACGCCCCGGCGCGCAGCAGCGTCCGGTGTCGCTCCGGCTGTTCCAGGATGCGCCGGCGCCCCGCCCACAACCCGACCACGAACGGGCATACGAAGCCGAGGGGGCCCAAGAAGGCGACGAAGGCCGACGCCTTGGCCCGCGCGACGACCATGGTGCCGACGTCGGGCGGGAGCATCGAGATGTCGGGCGGTTCACTGCTGATGGTCATCGAGCCGTCGCCCGGCAGCGAGCCGAGAACGAAGAACAGGAGGGCTATCAGCAGCAGCCAGTGGTCCTTCCAGCGCACCAACCACACGCCCACGAACAGCAGCAGGCCGTACGCCGTCAGGATGTCGCCCGCGTAGAGCAGCACCGCGTGCAGGACACCCACGAGCACCAGCATCAGGCTGCGTCGCCACAGCAGCCGGCGTACGGCCCGCGGCCCCAACGCGTCGTGTCGGCGCACGATCTGGGCGACGCCGTACCCGAACAGCAGCCCGAACATCGGGAACGCCCGACCGTCGACGAAGGTCGCGATGAGCCACGTAACGGCCGAGTCGAGACTCGAGCCGTCCTGCGGGTAGCCGCCGAGCACCGATCGGCCGGGCAGGAAGTAGTGCGAGTTGGCCAGGGCGATGAACAGCAGCATGAGACCGCGTGCCAGGTCGGGCCCCAGGGCCCGCGCCTCGAGGGTGGTCGGTCGGGGCAGGTTCACCGTCATCGGATCAGTCAAGCGGCATGCAACCGGTGGGTCTATCGGCCGAAGGTCGCCCGGCCGTCAACCTTGGTCGCCGGTACGACAGCAGCCGGGACCTGCTAGAGATCCCCACAGTCGTCGACCGGGGTGGCTCGGATGTCGTTGGAGCCCGCGGCCCTGTCGTCCATCATCAGCGGGATCACCGACGACGGCGCCTGCCACATGGGGACGAACGCCTCGTACGCGGCCTCGCTCGTCGGTTGTGTGCGGACGTCCCACAGCTCGGTCCATACCGCACGGTGCGCCACCTGTGCCTCGGTGAGGAGGTAGCCGCAGGGGACCCGCATGATGTAGTCGCTCGGGAGCGGTGGGTCCGGCGACTCGGAGTTGCCGGTGAAGAAGTACGGGCCCTGCTGGGTGTAGCCCATGTCGATGTTGCGCCGCTTCGCGTTCGCCGCGGCCTCGACCATGCGCTCCTTCTGGAACCCCTGCTGGCGCAGGGTCTCGCCGATCGTGATCCGCTGCACCTCGACCCGTCGCAGCTGCGACGTCTGCGTCGTCTCGCCGGCGAGCACCGACGTGTTGGTCTCCGAGATCACGCCGTTGAGCTCGCGGAACATGGAGGCGTTGGTCAACGTCATGTTCTCGCCCGTGCCCGGGTTGGCGAGGTAGGGCCCGGTGGAGTAGCCGGCGGCCTCGGTCCGCGGCCGCACCAGGTCGTCACCCCAGGCCTCGCCGAACGCGCGCACCTCCTCGTCGATGCCGAGGTGCCGCCCCCAGACCACCTCGAGGTCGGGGCGGTCCTGGCCGCCCATCTCGTGGAGGTCGTGGACGGTCTCGGGCCGGGCGTCGCGCATCACCTCGGCGAGCATCCGGGTCTCCGGCTCCTCCAGTCGCAGGTGGTCGCGGTTGAGGTCGACGCCGTGGGCGTTCTCGCGGGTGTCGGCCATGCTGCCGTCGGGGTTGGCGGACGGCACGACCAGGACGGTGTTGTCGGCGAGGTAGTCGCGTGTCCGCGTGTCGGAGGTCAGGCTCAGGCGGCGCGCCTCCTGAAGGCACGCCTCGCGCCCGGACGGCTCGTCGCCGTGTTGCGAGCAGACGAGCAGCACCGCGTCACCCTCGATGTCGGCGAGCGCCGGCGGCGACGGCGACCCGATCCGCAGCAGGTTGTACGGCAGGCCGTTGACGGACTCGCCGAGGACGGAGACGGCGGCGCGGGGCGACGCGGACTCCAGGTCCGCGATGAACGACTGCTCCTGCTCGAAGTCCGTCCATGCCGTGCCGTCGCTGGACTCGAAGCCGGTCGGCAGGCCGTGGTCCTCGATCGTGACACCGGACCGTACGCGATCGCGCGCCACGACCTGGCCGTCGTCCGCGACGAGGCTGACGCGCACGGTGTAGTCGCCGGGCGACGCCTCCACGGGCGGCTCGGCGACCGCGGTGACCGCACCGGGACGGACCGCCTGGTTCGGCAGCTCGGTGGCGAGCGTCAGCGGGATCCAGCCACCACCGGACCGGCCGACCGGTCGGATGTCGGCCTTCAGCGTGCCGCTCCGCGACGCCTCGACGTCGATGTCGAAGCCCTCCTCCACCTGTGCTGCGGCCGGCCCCGACGTGGTCGGGTACGTGACCGCGAACCTCTCGGCTGCCGGCTCCGCGGCTCCGGCCGCCGAGGCGGGGGCGGTCAGCGAGCCGAGCGTGAGCACTGCGGCGCCGAGGATCGTCAGCGGTCGTCGTCGGGTTGCACGGCTTCCGATGTCACTCATCGTGAGCAGGTCCTTCGTGGTCGTGGCGGCGGGCGGTTCCCGGGTCCCGACACCGTCCGTCACCGAGCGGCACGAACCCGGGTGAGGCACGGGCGCTGCGCCCCTCACGGAACGTCACGATGACTTTGACGATTCTTGACTCAGGTAAAACATTCCTATTACGTCTCTCCTCACTTCCACAAGGACTCCTACGGTGCGGGGTAACAGATGACCCAGGCGAGCGCTCCTGACACCTCGATGGCCCCGGGCGGCGAGACCCGGCTGCGCCGGACCCTGAGTCAGCGGCAGCTCGTCTTCATCTGCCTCGGCAACGTCATCGGTGCGGGGATCTACGGCCTGGTCGGCGACATGGCCGGCCAGGTCGGCGGTGCGATCTGGATCCCGTTCCTGGTGGCACTCGTGCTCGCGGTGCTCACGGTGTTCAGCTACGCGGAGCTGTCGAGCAAGTATCCGCGCGCGGGCGGTGCGGCGACGTACGTCCTGCAGGCGTTCCGCAACCCGTTCCTCACGTTCATGGTCACGTTCGCGATGGTGGCCTCCGCGATCAACTCCGCGTCGACGCTGTCGCTGGCCGCGGGCGGTTACGTGGCCGAGATCCTCCCGATCCCCGCCGTCGTCACCGCCGTCGTGCTGGTCGCCGGGCTCGGCGGCGTCACCATCCTGGGCGTGCGGGGGTCGGCGAGGTCCAACACCGTCCTGACGTTCGTCGAGCTGGGCGGACTCGCGCTCGTGATCGTCGCGGCCATCGCGGCGATCGCGGTCGGCACCGGCACGACGGCGAACCTCACCGACTTCGACGCGACCGGGTCGTCCGCACCCGGAGGCGGTGCGGTGGTGGCGGTGATCGCCGCCACGAGCCTCGCGTTCTTCGCCTTCATCGGGTTCGAGGACGCGGCCAACATGGCCGAGGAGACCAAGGACCCCGCGCGTGCCTGCGCGCGGGCGCTGGTGATCGCCATCCTGGTGGCGGCCGGCGTCTACCTCACGATCTCGGTGCTGACCTCGATCGTCGTCGGTGGCGACGACCTCGCGGGCTCCAACGCTCCGCTGCTCGAGGTGGTGCGTAACAGCCCGCTGGGCGTTCCCGACACACTGTTCACCGCCATCGCCGCCATCGCGGTCGGCAACAGCGTCCTCATCAACCTGATGTCGAGCTCGCGGCTGCTCTACGGCATGGCGGACCAGAAGGTGCTGCACGCCAAGCTGGCGACCGTCCACCCGACCAGGAGGACGCCGTGGGTTGCGTCGCTCGTCGCCATCGGCGCGGCGATGGTCTTCGTCTTCACCGGTGAGGTCGCGGTGCTCGCGACGACGACGGTGACGCTGCTGCTGGCCATCTTCACCCTCGTCAACGTCTCGGTGCTCGTCCTGCGCAGGGAACGCGTCGAGCACAAGCACTTCAAGGCGCCGACCGTGCTGCCGGTGCTCGGCGCGCTCGTCTGCGTCGCGCTGCTCACCCAGCAGGAGCCCGCGGTACTCCTGCGGGCGGGCGTGATGCTCCTGATCGGGGCCGCGCTCTGGGCGGTCAACCACGTCGCGGTGCGCCGACGCCGCTGACGGTGGCGTCCGTACGTCACGCGAGTGCGGTGAGGAGGAACGCGGCGAGGAAGCCGAGGGTGGTGACGAGCCCGACGGCGCGGCCGCCGTTGTCGAACGCCTCGGGTGCCATGGTGTCGGCGAGCATGGTCAGGATCGCGCCGCCGGCGAAGGCGTTGACGAACGCGACGACGCCGCCCGGGGCGGACTCCAGGAGCACGGAGCCGAGCAGCGCGGCGAGACCGCTTGCCAGCGTCACCGCGACCCACAGGCCGAGCACCGGTGCCGCCTTCCAACGACGGGCGCGCAGGCCGACGGTGGCGGCAACCGCCTCGGGCAGGTTCGACAGGAACACCGCGGCCAGGACCGCGAGCCCGACCGTGCCGTTCGTGACCACGGTCAGCCCGAGCACGATCGACTCGGGGACGCCGTCGAGCACGATGCCGAGGACGATGGCGGGCGCGGCGGAGTTCGCCGGGTGTCCCGTGGTGCGCTTGCGGTTGTGGCCGCCCATGCGGTCGATGAGCGTGTCGCCGGCGTAGAACGTCACGGCCCCGCAGAGCAGGCCGAGCCCGACGCCGACGGCCGAGTGCTCGAACGAGTCCTCCACCAGTTCGTACGCCACGGCGCTGGTGAGCACGCCGACGCCGAACCCCATCACGAGTCCGAGCAACCGTCGCGGGATCGTGAGCCACTGCGCCAGCAGCCCGCCCACGATCAGGGACGACGCCGCGAGCGTCCCCCACCAGAACGCCGCCACTCGCTTCCTCCTCCGTTCACGGGAGCCACCGACCACGATCGCCGGAGAACCTAGCCTAGGAGCGATCGGTCGCCGTCGCCCGTGTCGTGGAGGCGGCCCGGACGATGAGGAGCTCAGGATGAAAGACGACGGCACCGTGCTCGTCCGCTACATCGTCGACGACGTCGACGCCGCAGTCGCCTTCTACACCGCACACCTGGGATTCGGCGTGGTGATGCACCCGGCTCCCACCTTCGCCATGTTGTCCCGTGGTGCGCTGCGGCTCGCACTGTCGGAGCCCAGCGGACAGGGTGGCGGCGCACAGGTCATGCCCGACGGCCGGCGACCCGAGCCGGGCGGCTGGAACCGCATCTCGTTGCCCGTCGACGACGTCGAGGCCGACGTCGACCGGCTGCGCGCGGCCGGCGTGCGCTTCCGCAACGACGTCGTCACCGGAGTCGGTGGCAAGCAGGTGCTGTTGGACGACCCCTCCGGCAATCCCGTGGAGCTGTTCCAGTCCACCCGGTGAGTCAGCTGTGCCCGCCGGGCAGGTGGGCGGCGAGCCAGATCGCGACCTGTTCCAGCAACTGCGGGTCGACCGGGCGGCGGTACTGCTTGCGGTAGGTCCGCAGCGAGCCGTGGCCTGACACCCGGCGCAGGACGTGGGTGAGGTCGGGGACGGCGCACGCCTCGACCGGGCCGGGGACGACTCGGGTGATCGTGGCGAGATCGGCGGGATCGACCTGCCGGTCCTTGGTGCCGGTGAGCGCGAGCACCGGCACCCGGATCGCGGCGAGGTCCGGCAGCGGGTCGTGGCCGAGGTACTCGCGGTAGGAGGGCGGCATCCGGATCCCGTAGACGCGGGTCACCCGGCCCGTGCTCGCCTCGATCCGGTCCGCGATCCGACCTGCGGTCTGCCGTGGCGATCTGCCCAGCAGCCGCAGGGCCAGTCGGCCGGGCGGCGGGACCTCGTCCTCGTACCACCGCGAGATCGCCCACGCCAGGACGTCCCGACCAGTCCGCGCGGGACAGCCGAGCAGGACGACCGCGGCGGCGTCGGCGTGTGCGGCCAGCCACGCGGCGTGCAACGCGGCCTCGCTGTAGCCGATCGCGCCCACGGTGCTCACCTCGGGACGCGCGGCCACCGCACGCAGCACCGCCGCGGCGTCGTCGCGTTGCCGGTAGAACCCCATCGCCTCCGGGTCTCCCGGCGTCCGTCCGATGCCACGCCGGTCGAACCGGTAGCACGCGACACCCTGGGCGGCCAGCGCGCCCGCCAGCGCCCGACCCAACGCGGTACGGGCTCTTCGCGAGTCGCCCTCCCGGTCGAGTGTGCCGGGACACAGCAGCACGACGGCCGGGTGCGGCCCTTCGCCCGCCGGAACGCTCAGTGTCCCCGCGACGAGCAGACCGTCGTCCGCGGGCACCGCCAACTCGGTCTCCCGCATCGCCTGCGTGACGTCCCGCCGCATCGCTCCTCCTTCCTGGGTACCGATCATCGGCCTCCGGCCGGCGTCGAGACGGTAGCGTCGACTCCATCCCCCGGAGAGGCCAGCCGAAATGCCCGAGTTGCAAGTGATCGCCCGCTACACGATCTCCGCCGGCAGGGAGGCGGAGGTTCTGGCGCTGCTGCCGACGATCGCCGCGGCCGCCCGCACCGAGCCGGGATGCCGCGCCTTCGACGCCTTCCGTCAGCTCGACGACGACCGCAGGATCGTCCTGCTCGAGCGGTACGTGTCGGGCGACGCCTTCGACGCGCACCGCGAGACGACGCACTTCAAGGAGCTCGTCCTCGACCAACTCGTCCCGTTGCTGGACAGTCGCGTCATCGAGGTCTACGACGTCGCGGAGTAGTCGGCATGACGTTTCGTGAGCTCCACGACGGAGAGCTGCCGCTGCTGCTGCCCAACGCCTGGGACGTCGCGTCGGCGCTCGCGTTCCTCGACGCCGGGTTCCCCGCGATCGGCACGACCAGCTTCGGCGTTGCCGCGAGCGGTGGCCACCCTGACGGTGGCCGGTCGACCGGGGGCGCGACCCGCGACCTCGCCCGGCTGCTCTCGGCCCTGCCCTGCTACGTCTCGGTGGACGTCGAGGACGGTTACGCCGACGATCCCGTGCCGGTGGCGGAGTACGTCGCCGGCCTCGGCGTCGCCGGCGTCAACATCGAGGACAGCACGGCGGAGCGGCTGATCGCCCCGCAGGCGCATGCGGCGAAGATCGCGGCGATCAAGGAGCGCAGCCCCGGCGTGTACGTGAACGCCCGCGTCGACACGTACTGGCTGGGTCACGACGCCACCGTCGCCGCGACGCTCGACCGGGCCAGGGCCTACGTCGACGCCGGTGCCGACGGGATCTTCGTTCCCGGTGCGTCCGACCCGGACGAGCTCGGGCAGCTGACGGCGGGCATCCCGGTTCCGGTCAACGTGCTCGTCGTGCCCGGCCTGTCCCTCACGCAACTCGCGGAGCTCGGCGTGCGGCGGGTGAGCACGGGGTCGTTGCCTTACCGTGCCGCGATCGACGCCGCGGTCGAGGTGGCCGCCAACGTCCGCGACGGCCGGGCCGCGCCGTCGGCGACGCCGTATCCGGACATGCAGGCACGGCTGGTCCGGTTTCACGAGCTCGTCACGCGGCGAGACGCGTAGGCGGCGACCGGCACCTCACGAACCAGGGCTCACGGGCGTCTACGCAGTGAGGCACCAACGTGAGGAGGACCGATCATGGCCACACGGCACACCCGGATCGACACCGAGCTGGGGAGGCTCACGCTCGTCGCCGACGGCGGCAGGCTCACCGGCCTGTACTTCCCGCATCACCGTCGCAAGACCGCCGGAGGCAGCAGGCACTGGTACCGCCCGTTGGACGAGGCGTTCGGATCGTTCGTGGACGCAGAGACCGATCCGCTGTTCGCGGAGGTCGCCGCGGAGCTCGGCGACTACCTCGCCGGCCGGCGCACGTCGTTCGACGTGCCGACCGCGGCCGCCGGTGACGCGTTCCAGCAGCGCGTGTGGGCGCTGCTCGACGAGATCCCCTACGGCACGACCACCACGTACGGCGACCTCGCGGAGCGGCTCGGCGACAGGTCGCTCGCCAGGGACGTCGGGCAGGCCGTCGGACGCAACCCGCTGTGCGTGATCGTGCCCTGCCACCGCGTCGTGGGGAAGGGCGGCACACTCACCGGATACGCCGGTGGGCTCCGGCGGAAGTCGTTCCTCCTCGCGCTCGAGGACGAGGCGGCGGCGAAGGTGATCCGGTGAGCGCGCGGACCACGGTCGGCGACACCTGGCGGGAGCGCGTCGACTCCGGCGACTGGGACGCCATCACCGACGAGGTGAACGAGTACGGGGGAGCGCTCCTCCCGCGCCTGCTGAGCGACGGGGAGGCGCGCGAGATCCGGGGACTGTACGGCGACTCGCGCGACGTGTTCCG
Source organism: Streptosporangiales bacterium (assembly GCA_009379955.1). Lineage (NCBI taxonomy): Bacteria > Bacillati > Actinomycetota > Actinomycetes > Streptosporangiales > Streptosporangiales bacterium. The sequence continues at coordinate 41,014 of WHST01000050.1, forward strand.
CACGACCGTCGACATGGGCCGCCACCGCTTCGGGGAGGGCGAGTACCGGTACTTCAACGCCCCGTACCCGGAACCGATCGAGCGGCTCAAGCAGGCGCTGTACCCGCGCCTGCTCCCGATCGCCAGGGACTGGTGGCGCAGGCTCGGCCGGTCGACCCCGTGGCCGGACACGCTCGACGAGTGGCTCGAGATGTGCCACGAGGCCGGCCAGACCAAGTCGACCGCGATCCTGCTGAAGTACGGCGAGAAGGACTGGAACGCCCTGCACCGTGACCTGTACGGCGACCTCGTGTTCCCGCTGCAGGTGGTCGTCAACCTCAACGAGCCCGGTGTCGACCACACGGGCGGGGAGTTCCTGCTCCTGGAGCAGCGGCCCCGCGCCCAGTCCCGCGGCACCGCTACGTTGCTGCCGTACGGCCACGGCTACGTCTTCACGACGAGGGACCGGCCGGTCGAGTCCAAGCGGGGCTGGTCCGCGGCGCCCGTCCGGCACGGCGTGTCCGCGATCCGCTCCGGCGAGCGGCACACGCTCGCGCTCGTGTTCCACGACGCCGCCTGAGTCCCTCGGGTCATGATGGGTGCGTGACGTTCCAGACCAAGCGTGTCTACGACGACGCCGATCCCGGCGACGGCTACCGGGTCCTCCTCGACCGGATCTGGCCGAGAGGCGTGTCCAGGGAACGTGCCGCGGTCGACCGGTGGCTGAAGGACGTGGCCCCGAGTCACGAGCTGCGGACCTGGTTCGACCATCGCGCCGACCGCTTCGCCGAGTTCTCGGACCGGTACGCGGCGGAGCTCGACGGCAACCCGGCCGTCGACGAGCTGCGGGAGGCCGCGCGCACCCACCCGACCGTGACGCTGCTGTACGGAGCCAGGAGTCCCGAGCTGAACCAGGCCGTCGTCCTGGCCGCGTACCTGTCGCGTGACCCGGATGCCGGAGAGTCCTAGTAGTACTTTGTTATGTCGAGTCTGCGGGGGTGGGTGGGCGTGGCAGGACGGGTTGCAGGCAGAGACGGCAAGCGCCGGTCCAGACGCCGAGTAGGGCCTGGAGTTCGCGGAGGACGGCGTAAAGAGTCAGGCCG
>WHST01000051.1 GCA_009379955.1 Streptosporangiales bacterium
GGCACTGGAGAAAGACGTCCGCGAATGGATCAAGATGTGGAACGAGGACCCGAAACCGTTCGTGTGGAAGAAGACCGCGGAGGAAATCCTCGACTCCCTCGCACGATATATCACACGAATTTCCGGCGGGCGACACTAGCGGACGCGCCACGTAGCCGACCGCGTACGTCGCCAGCGCCGCGAACACTCCGCTCTCCGCGGACGCGAAGAACTGGCCGGCGAACACCAGCGCGGCCGCCTGCCCGTAGAGGGTGAAGTCGTACCACTCCAGGACGGTGCCGACGAGTGTCGCGCCCGCGGCACGCTTCGGCTGGGACTTCTTCTCGCTGCCGTCGGTGGACGCACGTGCGGGACCGGGTTGCACGGTTCGAACTCCTCGTGATCGGTTCAGTGGTCGGCGCGGTAGTGCGCGACCGCGGACTCGTCGACCTCGAGACCGAGGCCGGGACCCTGCGGCTGTGGGACGATGCCGTCTCGCGGCAGGGGCGCGTGGGCCAGGTCGGCGTGCAGCGGGTTGACGAGCGGTTGCACCTCGAACTGGCGGCAGGCGCTCGACGCGTACGAGACGGCGAGCGACGCGGCGTACGCGATCGGCCCGGCCCAGGCGTGCGCGTTGGCCTGTCTTCGCCCGGACTCCACGATCCTGCACGCGCGCGCGAATCCCGTGACGCCCTCGGTGCGGCCGGGGTCGCAGCCGACGACGTCGACGGTGCCCGTCGCAACGATGCGCGCGACGCCGTCGACGGTCCACTCGCGCTCGCCGTAGGCGATCAGCGTCGTCGACTTCGCGCGCAGCGTGGCGTAGCCCTCGGGGTCGTCGGCGCCCAGCGGCTCCTCGACCCAGTACAGGTCGTGCTCCTCGAACGCGCGCACACGGGTGACCGCCGTCGCGACGTCCCACCTGATCCGCGCGCCGATGTCGACCATCATGCGCGGCGCGGGTCCGAGCGCCGCGCGGAGCGCACGTACGAAGGCGACGTCGCGGTCGTGGTCGATGCCGAGCGCGGCGTCGCCCCGCTTGCCGAAGCCGACCTTGGCGCCCCACGCCTGGTGGCGCTCGACCCAGCCGGCGATCTCCTCGGCGCCCTCACGCAGGTCGCCGCGCGACGTGTGGCACGAGACGACGGCGGGCAGGCCGTCGTGGACGGGACCGCCGAGCAGGTCGAGGACGCGTTGTCCCGTCGCGCGCCCGCGCATGTCCCACAGCGCCATGTCGAGGGCGGCGTGCGCGAACGTCGCGATGCCGCCGACGCCGTACCACCAGGTGTGCTCGCGTATCGCGGACCACAGCGCCGAGGTCGCGAGCGGGTCACGTCCGACGAGCACGCCAGCGAGTCCACGCACGATCTCGACGACCGCGCGGCTCGCCTCCGGCCAGATGGTGACGGCCTCGCCCCACCCGACCGTGCCGTCGTCGGCGACGACCTTGACCAGGCACACCTGCCTGGTGCCGCCGTGGTCGTTCGGCTCGTCGTACGCGAGCGGAATCGGCTCGATCGATGCGATCCTCAACGGCGCTCCTCCAGCCGCCCGCTCCTGCTGCTGCGGTACACGAGGTCGAGGGCCTCGACCGTGCGCGCGCCGAGCTCGCCGGGGGCGCGGTTGCGTTCGGTGCGGCCGGACGCGACGTCGACGAGCGCGTCCGCGGGGCCGCTCGACGGGTAGCGTCCGGAGTCGCGTTCGAGCGGCACGCGGACGTCGACGCCGTCCGGCCGGTAGAGCCACGCGATCTCGCGTTCGACGTCGACGTGCAGCTGGCCCTCGCTGCCGATGGCCCGCACCTCGAGCGCGTGCTTGTCGCCGCCCGCACCGGCATGGGACGAGCCACCGGCAAGCGTGCCGATGCCGCCACCCTCGAAGCGCAGGCTGACGGCGTCGTGCAGCTCGACGGGCGCGCCGAGCGGCGCACTCGTCAGGGCGTACGCGGCGCTCACCCGCTCGGGGACCAGGTGCAGCGCCAGGCCGAGCGCGTGCGAGAGCTGAGCCTGTCCGTAGCCGCCGCCGGAGATCGCGGGATCGGTCCAGGTGGCCTGCTCGGGCACGGTGTCGGGATCGGCGTCGGGGTACGCGCCGGTGTTGCTCAGCAGCTCGCGGGTGGTGGACGACATGTGGATCGACATCTGCTCGAGACGGCCGATGCCGTGTTCGTCGACGAGTTGCCTGGCCGCCGAGACCAGGGCCGAGTAGTTCCAGCCGAAGCTGATCAGCAGCTCCCTGCCCGCTCCCTTCGCGACGTCGACGAGGTCCCACGCCTGCGCGGGGTCGATCGTCATCGGCTTCTCGCACAACACGTGCGCGCCGGACTTGAGGGCGGCCACGGCATGCTCGTGATGGAACGCGGACGGGCTCGCGACGACGCAGATGTCGAGGCCGGCCGCCACGACGTCGCGGTAGTCCGTCGACGCGATCGCGAAGCCGAAGCGGTCCCTGACCCGGGCGAGGGCGTCGTCGTCCGGACGGCAGACGGCGACGAACTCGACCTCGTCACGTCTGGCCGCCAGCGCCGGCAGGTGCGCGGCGACGGCCCAGGAGCCGGCGCCGACGACGCCGAGGCGGAGCTTTCTCATCGTCTCCTCTCAGGGGGTGGGCGCGTTGGTGGAGACCGCGTCGGGCTTACCCAGACGACCTGAAGTTCGCCGACCATGAGAAGCGGATCTGCTCCAGCGACTTGCCCTGCGTCGACGGCCCGAACAGTCCTCCGAAGACGACTCCGAACACGTACATGCATCCCAGCATGACGGCCACCGTGGTGAACCCGAAGGTCCCGGTGATCGCCGGGAGAGCGAGGCTCCAGAGACCGAGGGCGACCCGTGACACGGCGATCGTCCAGCCCTGCGCGCTCGCCCGCACGTTCGTCGCGAAGAGCTCGGTCGACCAGACGCTCCACAGATGGAACGTGACGGAGAAGCCGCCGACGCCCATCAGGATCAGGTTGAGCACGACCGCGACGGTGCTGGTGACGGGCATGAAGAGGAAGAGGAAGAGGAAGAAGCCGAGTGCCGCGACGGCCGAGAACACGGCGTAGCTCACCCGCCTGTTGACCCGGTCACCGATGAACAGGAAGACGGTCAGGGTGATGATGCCGATGACGAACAGCATCATGTTGAGGAAGTCGGCGGCGAACGCGCTGTGCGCGCCCGCGGTGCGCAGCAGGTAGGGGAAGAAGAAGCCGTAGGTGCCGGCGGGGATGTTCCACACCGTCACCAGGGCGCCCATGAAGACGAACGCCGGCAACGCCGCCTTGAGCGCGCTCCGGGACGTCCGCACGCTTCGCGCTGTCGCGCCCTGACTCTCGCGTGCGGCCTCCTTCAGCTCGGTCCAGCGTGGTGACTCGACCATGCTCCGCCGCAGGATCCAGACCACCAGGGCGACGACCGCGAGGTGGGCGAAGATGATGCGCGCGCCGAGCAGGCCGAGCGAGTGCATGGCGACACTCATCCCCGTCACCACGAGCGGTCCGAGGTACCAGAGCACGGGCGCCAGTCCGACGATCTTGCTTCTCGACTTTCGTGGCGCGATCTCCGCGAGCAGGGACATCGAGTTGGGGATGTCTGCACCCGCCGCGAACCCGGTGAGCACGTAGCCCAGGATGACGATTCCCGCACTCGGCGCGAACACGATGACGAGGACGCCCACGATGTACAGCAGCAGGTCCCAGGTGTAGATGACCCGCCGCCCGAACCGGTCGCCGAGGTAGCCGCCCACCAGCGCGCCGATGCCGGTCGAGATGCCGTTCGCGCTGAAGGCGCCGATCAGGCCGACCGCGGTCGTGCCGAGACTGAACTCCTCGGCCCACAGCGGCAACGCGACGGCGCCGGCCACGATGGCGCCGGCGTCGAAGTAGCTCGCCGTCGCGGCGAGGATCGCCGGGCGCCAATGGCTACGGGAGACCTGCGCCTCGTCCCTCGCGGTCAGCGACGCGTGATCAGCCATGTGTGCTCCCTTCGCTGGAAACCTTTCCAGGTTCGCCCACCGGAGTATCTAGTACGCCCGGGGCGCCTGTGTCAAGACCGCCTGGTCACGGCAGGTGCCAGACCTCGTCGACGACGTTGAGGTCGCCGTTCTCGTCGGTCAGGTCGACGAGCACGTCGCCGAACCACTCCGACCATCGCTGGTTCACCTCCGTGCGCCCCACCGCGGCGAACGCCGTCGGGCCGTCCGGTTCGCATTCGGCATAGGCGATGACGGAGCGACCGCGCCGGAAGAGCGAGTAGTTGGACACCCCGTTCTCCCGCAGTGCCGCCACGAGGTCGGGCCACACCTCGCGGTGGCGACGCTCGTACTCCTGCTCCATGCCGGGGACGATAGAGAAGGTGAAGCAGTACCTCTGCACCTGAACCTCCCAGCGGTCGCCACATGACCCCGCACGGCGCTTGAATCGCGCGGGTGGCCGGCCCTAAGCTTTCCTGGAAAGGTTTCCAGATGCAAGGAGGGGACCGGATGCCAGAGCGACCGAGGCAGTTGGCGCTGTCCTGTGCCGACTACACGTGGCCGGCGGTGTCGCACGGTGTCGCGCTCGACCTCGTCGCGGCGCTCGGCTTCTCCGCCGTCGACCTCGGCCTCATGCACGGCAGGTCGCACCTCAAGCCCGAGGAGATCGGCACCGACGTCGAGTTCTGGGCCGGCCGGGTCAGGGAGAGCTGCGAGTCGCGCGGCCTCGCCGTCGCCGACGTCTTCTACCAGGCGCCGGACTTCGAGACGATGTCGGTCAACCACCCCGACCCCGCCGAGGTCGAGCGCGGCCGGCCGGCGTACGAACGTGCGCTGCGCCTCGCCTCGCTCGTCGGCAGTCCCGGCGTCACGATCCTCCCCGGGGTGTCGTATGACGGCGACACCTGGGAGCAGGCGGTCGACCGCGCGGCGGACGAGCTGGGCAAGCGCGTCTCGCTGGCGGGAGAGTCCGGCCTGCGACTGTCCGTCGAACCGCACGTGGGGTCGATCGTCGACACGCCGGAGCGTGCGCTGGCGTTGCTCGCGCGGGTACCGGGGCTCACGGTGACGCTCGACTACGGACACTTCTCGTACGCCGGGTTCACCGACGAGCAGATCGAACCGCTGACCGCGCACGCCGGCCACGTGCAGTGCCGCGGCGCCACCAACGGCGCACTGCAGGCGAGCATGCGGACCAGCACGATCGACTTCGGCCGCATGGTGGCGGCGCTACGGTCGCACGACTACGCCGGCTACCTCGCCTGCGAGTACGTCTGGGCCGACTGGCTCGGCTGCAACCTCGTCGACAACCTGACCGAGACCGTCGCCCTGCGCGATGTCCTCCGCGAGGCCGTGGGCGCGTAACGGGCGACTACCACTCGGCGTAGCGGCCGTCTTCCGTGCGCCAGTTGGGGTCGCGGAGCTGCCAGGTGCCGTCGCGTTCGCGGACGACGTCCTCGTCGATGTCGATGCCGAGGCCCGGGCCTGTGGGCGCGGCCAGCCGGCCGTCCTTGGGCACCAGTGGGGTGGGATCGACGAGGTAGTCGTGCATCTCTGCGGGCGGCAGCCCGGCGTAGCCGCGGTTGTAGTGCAGGCCGACACTCTGTTCCTGGATGACCACGTTGCCGGCACAGAACCCGACCTGCAGCGACGCGGCCAGCGACACCGGGCCGTTCGGGCAGTGCGGCGCGACGGCGACGTCGTACGCCTCGGCCATGCGGCAGATCTTCTCCAGCTCGAACAGGCCGGTGAGCGAGACGTCGGGCTGGATGACGTCGACGACCCGCTGTTCGAGCAGCGGGACGAACTCCGCGCGTGACGTGAGCCGCTCGCCCGTGGCGATCGGCGTGCGGTGTGCGACCCGGGTGACCTCGGCGAGCGAGCTCTCGTGGCCGGGGCCGAGCGGCTCCTCGACCCACATCAGCGCGAACTGGTCGAGCTCGGCGAGCAGCGTCTTCGCCATCGCCCGGTGCACGCGTCCGTGGAAGTCCAGCGCGATGCGCAGGTCGTGGCCGTACGCGTCGCGAAGGGCCGCCACCCGGGCCACGACCGCGTCGAGCTTCGCGTGGTCGTCGATGTAGTCGAGCTCCTCGGTCGCGTTCATCTTGACCGCGGCGAAGCCCTGCTCGCGCCTGGCGGCCGCCTGTGCGACGACGTCGTCCGGCCGGTCGCCGCCGATCCAGGCGTACAGCTGGACGTCGTCGCGGGCCAGGCCGCCGAGGAACTCGTACACCGGCAGGCCGTGCGCCTTTCCCTTCACGTCCCACAGCGCCTGCTCGACCGCGGCGGCGGCGGTCGACAGGACGGGACCACCGCGGAAGAAGCCGTCACGACGCATCCGCTGCCAGAGATCCTCGATGCGGGACGCGTCGGCGCCGACGACGTTGGCCGCGAGATCCGCGACCGCGCCGGTCACCGCGTTGGCACGCTTCGGGACGATCGCCTCGCCCCAGCCGTGCAGGCCGTCGTCGGTCTCGAGTCGTACGAGGATCCACCGCGGCGGGACCCGGAACGTCTCGATCCTGCTGATGCGCATGCGTCTCCCGTTCATGTCGGACGGCCGGGGATCAGCGTACGTGCGATGCGTCGAGGGTGCCGGCAAGCCCGACTCCGCGTCAGGTCTTCTTCTCGGCGTCCAACGACTTCTCGATCGAGGTGAGCTCCTCCTCGGTCGAGGCCTCGCGCACCGGGCCCTTGAACCACTTGCGCGCGGAGATCAGGAACCAGCCGCCGAACAGGACGAAGGCGCCGCCCACCGTGAGCGGTGCGTAGTTCACGACCTCCCAGGTGAACTCCGGGTTGCCGGGGATGCCGGCGGGTGAGACGGGCATCAGGAAGAGGACGCAGACGAAGACGATCCAGACGCTCGCGAGGACGCCGATCCACTTGTAGTGGGGGCCGAGGGTCCAGGCGCCGCGCTCGAACCTGGCGCCCGCCTTGAGCCTGAGCAGGATCGGCAGCAGGAACGCGATGTACAGGCCGATCACGGCGATCGAGGTGCCGACGAGGTAGCCGACGAACTCGTTGACGAGGGTCGGGATCATCAGCGCCCACGAGAGCACGACGATCGCGGCGACCGCGTACACCGGGACACGGCGCTTGGAGACGCGGCGCCAGATCTGCCAGCCGGGCACCGCACCGTCGCGGGAGAACGCGAACATCATCCGTGACGCCGACGTCACCGACGCCGTGCCGCAGAAGAACTGCCCGACGACCGCGATCAGGAGGAGGAACTCCGCCCACCCCTGGCCCATCGAGGTCTCCCAGATGTACGCGACCGCGTTGCCGGCGGAGTCGAGCGTGCCCTGGACATCGGGCACGGCGAACGTGACCGCGACCAGCAGGATGAAGCCGAAGACCACCGAGACGACGACCGCCATCACCATGCCCCAGGCGGCCGCGCGCGACGCCTTCCTGGTCTCCTCGCTCATGTGCGCGGACGCGTCGTACCCGGTGATCGTGTACTGCGCCATCAGCAGTCCGATGCCGAACACGAACCAGAAGCCCACGTCACCGAAGCCCGTCCCGCCGAAGCCGGAGTTGTTGATGGTCTCGGTGAAGACGAAGCCGACCGACTGGTGCCGGTCGGGGACGACGACGAGGACGCCCACGATCACCAGCACGCCGACCATGTGCCACCAGGCGGAGATGCGGTTGAACAGCGCGAGGACGTTGACCTCGAGCAGGTTGAGCAGCAGGTGCAGGGCGACGATCACGGTGTAGACGAGGAAGATGCCGGTGCCGCCCTCCGGCACGAGACCGGGGAACCACAGGTTCAGCAGGGCCGTGGTGAAGATCGCGGCACCGTAGTCGATCGCGGCCGTGACGGCGATCTGGCCGACCAGGTTGAACCAGCCCGTGAACCAGCCCCACGCCGGACCACCGAGCTTCGATGCCCAGAAGTACAGTGCACCGGCCGTCGGCATCGACGACGCGACCTCGCCCATCGCCATCGCGACGATCGTGCAGAACACGCCGACGAGCAGCCAGCCCCAGGTCACCGCGACGGGGCCACCGTTGTTGAACGCGATGTAGTACGAGGTGAGGCAGCCGGCGAGGATCGAGATGATCGTGAACGAGATGGCGAAGTTCGAGAAGCCGCCCATCTCGCGGAACAGCACCTGCGCGTAGCCGAGCTTGTGCAGGGTCCGTTCGTCGTCGGAGAGCTCCGGCGTGGGCTTGTCGGTGGTGGACATGTCTAGTCCTCTCCCTGCACGTCCTCGACGAGGCGTTCGAGGTCCGGACCGTCGAACTCCGCGACGGCGCGGTCGTACTTCTCCATCCCCCACGACCAGAAGTCGAAGTCTGCGGACCTGCCGCCGTCCTGGATCGACGCCCACAGCGTCCAGCCGAACTTCGACATCAGGCCGAACAGGCGCGCCCTGGCGACGCGGGCCGGCGACGGTCGCCCGTAGTAGGCGCCGACGAGTGCGTCCAGGTGATCGACGGGCATGTCGGCCTCGCTCCAGATGTTCCCGAGCTCGAAGCACGGGTCGTTGTTTCCTGCGTACTCGTAGTCGATGAGCCACAGCCGCTCACCGTCGTCGATGAAGTTCTCGGGGAGCAGGTCGTTGTTACACGGCACGGTGGCGAGCGGACGCACGCCGAGCGCGCCGCGGATCCGGTCGACGACGGGCATGAACTCCAGGTAGCGGTCGGGCAACCGGAAGCCGTTCCGCCGCACGACGTCGAGGTAGCGCAGCTGCACCTCGAACATGTCGAAGTCGTTGACGAAGCGCGGCCCCGCGTGGAGTCGACGGCACGCGTCCGCGACCCGCGGCAGGATCGCCGGGTCGTTCAGGTCGGCGTTGCCGAGGGTGCGTCCCTCGAGGAACCCCACGACGAGCACACCGTCGTCCCGCAGGTAGTCGACGACCGGCGCACCGACTCCCGCCCGCGCCGCGGCGGTGGAGTTGGCGTGCTCGTGGTCACGGTCGATGGAGAGCAGCGCGCCGTCGCTCGCCGAGATCCGCACCACCACCGAGCCCTGCGGGGTTGTGACCTTGACGTTGCGGTTCGTCAACCCGCCGGGGAGGTCCTCCACGGTGCGCGGGTGTCCGGACGCGGCCGGTATCCGGTCGAGCAGGGCGAGCAGCTCGACCTCGGTGTTCACGCGGGAGGAGGTTCCCATTGGCGAGATGGTAGAGCGCGTGCGACTAACGGTCTAGACCGAGACCTCACGTTTCTACGGTCTAGACCGTTCACGGGGTCGATGGCTACGCTCGACGTCATGCCTACCGAGAGGCCGTTACCGTCCGCGGCGCGCGTCGTCGTCATCGGTGGCGGCGTGGGCGGTGCGAGCGTCGCCTACCACCTCACCCAGCTCGGCGAGCGGGACGTCGTCCTGCTCGACAGGAACGAGCTGACCAGCGGCTCGACGTTCCACTCCGCCGGACTCGTCGGCCAGCTGCGGTCCGACCCCACGCTCACCCGGATGAACATGTACTCAGTCGAGCTGTACCGGGAGCTCCAAGGGACCGAGCACCCCTCGGGGTGGGTGGAGAGCGGCGGCATCCGGCTGGCGTCGTCGCCGGAACGGCTGGAGGAGATCAGGCGGCAGATCGGGTGGGCCCGCACGTTCGGCCTCGCGATGGAGGAGATCTCCGCGGCCGAGGCGGCCGAGCTGTTCCCCCTGATGGTCACCGACGGCGTGCTGGGCGCCGCGTACCTGCCCACCGACGGCTACGCCGACCCGTCCCAGCTCTGCTACGCACTCGCCGCGCTCGCCCGGGGGGCGGGCGCGGCAATCCACCCCCACACCCGCGTCGTCGGCATCGAGCAGGACAAGGGACGGGTGACGACGGTCCGCACCGACCGTGGCGACATCGCGTGCGAGGTCGTCGTCAACTGCGGGGGCATGTTCGCCGCGGAGATCGGCCGCATGCTCGACGTCCGCGTGCCGCTGATCCCGATGTCGCACCAGTACCTCGTGACGGAGGCCTTCCTCGAGCCGCGTGACCGGCCACTGCCGACGCTGCGCGACCCGGACCTGCTCGTGTACTACCGCGAGGAGGTCGACGGCCTGGTGATGGGCGGCTACGAGCGCGACTCGCTGCCGTGGACCGCGAGCCGCACGTCGTACGACGCGATCCCGCCGGACTTCAACGGCCGCCTGCTGCCCGAGGACTGGGACAGGTTCGTCGAGATCACCGAGAACTCCCAGGTGCGCGTGCCCGCGATGGCCGACGTCGGCATCCGCACGCTGATCAACGGGCCGGAGGCGTTCACACCGGACAACGAGTTCTGCCTCGGCGAGACCGAGGTCGGCGGGTTCTACGTCGCCGCCGGCTTCTGCGCGCACGGTCTCGCCGGCGCCGGCGGTATCGGCAAGGTGATGGCCGAGTGGATCGTCGGCGGCGAGCCGTCGATGGACCTGTGGCACATGGACGTACGGCGCTTCGGCCGGCACTACCGGTCACCGTCGTACACGCTCGCCAGGACGGTCGAGAACTACGAGACGTACTACGACATCCCGTACCCGGACAGGGAACGGTCGGCGGGACGTCCGCTGCGCACCTCACCCGCGTACCCGTGGCACCAGGCCCACGGCGCGAAGTTCGGCGAGAAGGCCGGCTGGGAGCGGGTCGACTACTACACCGCCAACGAGGCGCGGGGCGACGCGTTGCTCGCCCCGCAGGGATGGGCGGGCCGGAGCTGGTCCCCCGCCGTGGGCGCCGAGCACCTGACGACGCGGGAGTCGGCCGGGCTGTTCGACGAGTCGTCGTTCGCCAAGATCGAGGTGTCAGGCGCCGACGCCGCGACGTTCCTCGACCGGGTGTGCGACAACACGATCCCGGGTGCGGTCGGCGGCGTCGCCTACACGCAGGCGCTCAACGAGCGCGGCGGCATCGAGTGCGACGTCACGGTCACCCGGGTCGACGACGACGCGTTCGTCGTGGTCACCGGCACGGCGTTCGGCTCACACGACATGGGTTGGCTGCGCACGCAGGCGACGCGACTCGGCGCGTCCGTCCGCATCGCCGACGTGACCGGGCAGTACGCGTGCTTCGCGCTGTGGGGTCCGCGGGCACGCGACATCCTCGGCTCGCTCACCCCGGCCGACGTCGGCGACGCCGCGTTCCCGTTCATGCGGATGCGCGAGATCACCGTCGGTGACGTGCCGGCGCGCGCGCTGCGGGTCACGTACGTCGGTGAGCTCGGCTGGGAGCTGTACTGCTCGAGCGAGTACGGCGCCGCGCTGTGGCGCACGCTGTGGGAGGCGGGCGAGCCGCACGGCATGACGGCCGGCGGCTACCGCGCGATCGAGAGCATGCGGCTGGAGAAGGGCTACCGGGCGTGGGGCTCGGACATCGGCCCGGAGGTGACTCCGTACGAGGCGGGTCTCGGCTTCTGCGTGAAGCTCGACAAGCCCGGCGGCTTCTGCGGACGCGACGCGCTCGTCGCCGCGCGCGAGGCCGGCACCACCAGGCGGCTGCGCTGCCTCACCCTCGACGACCCGAGCGCCGTCGTGCTCGGCAACGAGCCCGTCAGGGTCGGCGACGAGGTCGCCGGCCGGGTCACGTCCGGCGGGTACGGCTACTCGGTCGGGCGCTCGATCGCGTACGCGTACCTGCCGACCGACCGCGCCGAGATCGGCACCACGGTGGCCGTCGAGGTCTTCGGCGACTGGGTGCCTGGCGTCGTCGAGCGCGAGCCCCTCTTCGACCCCACGGGCGAACGCATACGCTGAAGGCCGACCGCCAGCAAAGCGAGGAGCCCTACGTTGCCGCGATCCGAGGAGAGGTTCACCGTCGAGGAGCTGCGGGTGCTCGTCGACGCCCGCGAGGTCGACACCGTCCTCGTCGTCATCACCGACATGCAGGGTCGCCTCCAGGGCAAGCGGTGCGCGGCGCGGTACTTCCTCGAGGAGGTCGTGCCGAACCACGCAGAGGCCTGCAACTACCTGCTCGCCGTCGACGTGGACATGAACACCGTGGGTGGCTACGCGATGTCGTCCTGGGACCGCGGCTACGGCGACTTCGTGCTGCGTCCCGACATGTCGACGCTGCGTCGCGTGCCGTGGCTCGAGGGCACCGTCATGGTGCAGTGCGACCTCGGCTGGGCGGACGGCACGCCCGTCGTCGCGTCCCCGCGCCAGCTGCTGCGCGGCCAGCTCGACCGGCTCGCCGAGCGCGGGCTCGGCGCGTACGTCGGCACCGAGCTGGAGTTCATGGTGTTCCGCGACACGTACGAGGAGGCGTGGCGCAGCGGCTACCGGAAGCTCGAGCCGGCGAACCTCTACAACGTCGACTACTCGATGCTCGGCACCAGCAGGATCGAAGGGCTGCTGCGCCGCATCAGGCTCGACATGGAGGGTGCGGGGCTCTACGTCGAGTCGGCGAAGGGCGAGTGCAACCTCGGCCAGCACGAGATCGCGTTCCGGTACGACGACGCGCTCACGACCTGCGACAACCACAGCGTCTACAAGACGGGCGCGAAGGAGATCGCGGACGCCCAGGGCATGAGCCTCACGTTCATGGCGAAGTACGACGAGCGCGAGGGCAACTCCTGCCACATCCACATCAGCCTGCGCTCCGACGACGGTGATCCCGTGCTCGCCGGTGGCGGCGCGAACGGCTTCTCGCCTCTGATGGGGCACTTCCTCGCCGGCCAGCTGGCCTGCCTGCGCGAGCTCACGTACTTCTTCGCACCGAACATCAACTCCTACAAGCGGTTCATCCCCGGCAGCTTCGCGCCGACGGCGATCGCGTGGGGAATGGACAACCGCACGTGCGCCCTGCGGGTCGTCGGACACGGCCAGTCGCTGCGGGTGGAGAACCGCGTCGCGGGCGGCGACGTGAACCCGTACCTCGCCGTCGCGGCACTCGTCGCGGCCGGGCTGCACGGCATCGAGAACGAGCTGCCGCTGGAGCCGGAGTTCGTGGGCAACGCGTACGACTCGGACAAGCCGCACGTGCCCGCGACGATGCACGAGGCGGCCGGCCTGCTCGCCACGAGCAAGGTCGCGCGCCAGGCGTTCGGCGACGAGGTCATCGACCACTACCTCAACGCGGCACGGATCGAGCTCGCCGCGTACGACTCGACCGTGACGGACTGGGAAAGGTTCCGTGGCTTCGAACGGCTCTGAGGCGACCCGCCCGCTCGTCGGGCTCACGACGCACCGCGAGCGCGCGCGGATGCTCGCGTGGGACACCGAGTTCGCGATGCTGCAGCGCACGTACGTCGACGCGGTGTTCCGCGCCGGCGGCCTTCCGGTACTGCTGCCGCCGGTCGCCGACGGTGCGGCGCAGCTCGTCGACACCGTGGACGCGCTCGTCGTGACCGGAGGTGCCGACGTGGAGCCGTCGGCGTACGGCGAGGAACAGCACGAGCAGACCATCGGCACCCGACCCGAGCGTGACGCGTGGGAGCTTGCCCTCGTCCGCCGTGCACTCGACGCCGACCTGCCGCTCCTCGGCGTGTGTCGCGGGATGCAGATCCTCAACGTCGCGCTCGGCGGCACACTCGTCCAGCACCTGCCCGACACCGTCGGGCACGAGGGCCACCGGCCGGTCGTCGGGGTCTTCGGGCCGACACACGTGACGCTGAAGGGCGGCAGCACGGCGGCGCTACTCGGCGCGGAGCACGACGTGCAGTGCCACCACCACCAGGCGGTCGCGACGGTGGCGTCCGCGCTCGACGTCGTGGGCTGGGCCGACGACGGCACGGTCGAGGCGGTCGAGGTGCCGTCCGCGCGGTTCGCGCTCGGGGTGCAGTGGCACCCGGAGGAGGACTCGTCCGACATCAGGCTGTTCGAGGGACTCGTACACGCCATCGACGCAGGGAGGTCATCGTGACGGCGACGGCGTTCGAGGTGGTCAACCCGGCCACCGAGCAGGTGGTCAGGGCGGTCCCTGCGACCACCGTCGAGGAGACCGACGCGGCGATCGCCCGCGCACGTGCGGCGCAGGAGTCGTGGCGTGCGGTGGCGCCGGCCGACCGGGGACGGCTGCTGCGCAGGTTCGCCGACGCCGTCGACGCGGACGTCGAACACCTCGCCGGCCTGGAGGTCGTCAACTCCGGCCACACCATCGGCAACGCACGCTGGGAGGCGGGCAACGTCCGCGACGTGCTGCACTACTACGCCGCCGCGCCGGAACGCCTGCTGGGCCAGCAGATCCCCGTCGCCGGCGGCATCGACGTGACGTTCAAGGAGCCGCTCGGCGTCGTCGGTGTGATCGTGCCGTGGAACTTCCCGATGCCGATCGCCGGCTGGGGCTTCGCGCCCGCCCTCGCGGCGGGCAACACCGTCGTGCTCAAGCCCGCCGAGCTGACGCCGCTGACCGCGCTGCGGCTGGCCGAGCTCGCGCTCGCGGCCGGACTGCCGGAGCACGTCTTCACCGTCCTGCCCGGCAAGGGTTCGGTCGTCGGCGACAGGTTCGTGACACACCCGGACGTCCGCAAGGTCGTCTTCACCGGGTCGACGAGCGTCGGCAAGCAGATCATGGCGCGCGGCGCCGAGCAGGTGAAGCGCGTGACGCTGGAGCTGGGCGGCAAGAGCGCGAACGTCGTGTTCGCCGACGCCGACCTCGAACGTGCGGCGGCGACGGCGCCGTACGGCGTGTTCGACAACGCCGGCCAGGACTGCTGCGCACGCTCGCGGATCCTCGTGCAGCGCTCGGTCCTCGACCGGTTCATGGAGCTGCTCGAACCCGCGGTGCGGGGCGTCGTCGTCGGGCCGCCTGGTGACGTGGCCACCGAGATGGGGCCGCTTATCTCGGCCGGCCAGCGCGAGACGGTCGCGTCGTACGTGCCCGACGACGCGCCGGTCGCGTTCCGCGGCAGCTGCCCGGACGGCCCCGGCTACTGGTACCCGCCGACCGTGCTCGCGCCCGTCGACCCACGGGCGCGGCAGTGGCGCGAGGAGATCTTCGGCCCGGTCGTGGCGGTGGCGCCGTTCGACGACGAGGCCGACGCCGTACGCCTCGCGAACGACTCCGACTACGGCCTGTCCGGGTCGATCTGGACCCGCGACCTCGGCCGGGCGTTCCGCGTCGCGCGGGCCGTCGAGGCCGGCAACCTGTCGGTGAACTCGCACTCGTCGGTGCGTTACTCGACGCCGTTCGGCGGGTACAAGCAGTCCGGCCTCGGCCGGGAGCTCGGCCCGGACGCGCTCGACGCGTTCACCGAGACCAAGAACGTCTACGTCGACACGGAGGGTTGAGACGCGTGACACGTCTCGAAGGCAGGGTGGCCGTCGTCACCGGCGGGGCGAGCGGCATCGGGCTCGCCACGGTGGAACGGCTCGCGAGCGAGGGCGCGAAGGTGGTCGTCGCCGACGTCGCCGACGCGGCGGGCGCCGCGGCCGCATCATCGGTCGACGGGCTCTACGTCCACTGCGACGTCACCAGCGAGTCAGACGTCCAGGGTCTCTTCCGCACCGCGCACGAGACCTACGGCTCGGTCGACATCGCGTTCAACAACGCCGGCATCTCCCCGCCCGACGACGACTCGATCCTCACCACCGGCATCGACGCGTGGCAGAAGGTGCAGCAGGTCAACCTCACCTCGGTCTACCTGTGCTGCCAGGCCGCGCTGCCGTACATGCAGCAGCAGGGACGGGGATCGATCATCAACACGGCGTCGTTCGTGGCGGTGATGGGCGCGGCGACGTCGCAGATCTCGTACACCGCGTCGAAGGGCGGCGTGCTCGCGATGTCACGCGAGCTCGGCGTGCAGTTCGCGCGCGAGGGCATCAGGGTCAACGCGCTGTGCCCGGGCCCGGTCGACACCCCGCTGCTGCGCGAGCTGTTCGCCAAGGACCCCGAGCGCGCCCAGCGCCGGCTGGTCCACGTGCCGATGGGACGCTTCGCGAGGGTGGAGGAGATCGCCGCCGCGGTCGCGTTCCTGGCCAGCGACGACGCGTCCTTCGTCACGGCGTCGACGTTCCTCGTCGACGGCGGCATCTCCGGCGCCTACGTCACGCCGATCTAGCGCCACGGGTTGCCCGTCCGGTGGGGTGAGGCACCGCTGCACGTCGCGATTCGGGGGTTCCCATCGGCGGCAGCATGTGGGAACCCCCGACTCACGGTGTGAACACCACTGCCGTGTCGCGCCGCCTACACGATCCGCGTCCTCGCCCGCAATGCGGTGTGCTCGGCCGAGGCAGCCTAAGCTGAGGTCGTGCTCGACGACGTGCTCCGCTCGCTTCCCGACCTGCGTCAGGACGCGCGCATCCCCGCGCACACGCGGATCGAGCAGTGGCTCGTCGACGCGATCGCGAAGGGCGAGATCTCCCCGGGCGACCGGCTGCCCGCCGAACGCGAGTTCGCGGCGGCGCTCGGCGTCAGCCGGATGACGCTGCGCCAGGCGCTCGCCGGGCTGGAACGCAAGGGCGTGCTCGTCCGCATCCCCGGTCGGGCAGGCGGCGCGTTCGTCGCGGAGCCCAAGATCGAGTGCGACCTCACCGGCCTCGCGGGCTTCACCGCGCAGATGCGCCGTGCCCACCTGCGTGCCGGCGCGAAGGTGCTGCGGGCCGAGACCGTGCCGGCGTCCCGGCCGGTCGCGAAGGCGCTGGAGGTCGCCGCCGGCAGCCTCGTGCACGAGGTCGTCCGCGTACGGTCGGCGAACCGCACGCCGCTCGCGCTCGAGCGCTCGTCGTTCCCCGCCGGACCCTTCCCCGACCTGCTCGACCACCGGCTGGGCGGCTCGCTCTACGCACTGCTCGCCCGGCACTACGACCAGGAGCCGCACACGGCGACCGAGTACCTCGAACCCGTCAGCGCCTCCGCCGACGAGGCCGGCCTGCTGGGCGTCGACGAGGGTGCGCCGCTCATGCTGATCGAGCGCACGGCGTACTCGGTCGCCGGGCTCGCGGTGGAGTTCGCCCGCGATCTCTTCCGCGCCGACCGCGTCCGCATCATGGTGCGCAGCGGCGTCCGCTCGACCGAGACGCCGACCCTGAGCGCGATCCGCAGGTCCTGATCCAGGAGCGCCCCGTGAGGGGCACCCTGACCGTGCCCAGGCACGGTCAGGGTGCCGTTCACGACGGTCCCGGCGACGTGGCAGAACCTCAAGCGGGTCATCGCCCGCTGAGGTCTGACAACCCTCACGCGCGGGTCAGCCGCCGGGCACCACGACCGCCTTGACCACGCGCCCCGCCGCGACGTCCGCGAGCGCGGTCGGGGTGTCGTCGAGCGCGTACCTCGTCTGGAACTCGGCCGTGGGGACGACGCCGGTCGCCAGCAGGCGCAGCGCGGTGTCGTACGCGGCGGCGTTGGCGGCGTAGCTGAAGGCGAGCGTGACGTCGCGGCGGAGCAGGTCGGGGACGAAGAACTCGACCGGCGAGGCGTACTGGGCGATGACCGTGATCTGGCCGCCTGGACCGATCTCGCCGACCGCGGCGCCGAACGCCGGCACGGCACCCGAGGCCTCCAGCCACGTGTCCGGTGCCGCTGCCCCGAAGCGCGACCTGATCGCCTCGGCGGCGGCGACGTCCGAGAGGTTCGCCGTCGCGACGCCGAGCCGTTCCGCGAACGGCAGCCGCAGGGCCGTGTCCGCCGCAGTGCCCAGCACGAGCACCTCGGCGCCGGCGACGTGGGCGAGCCGGGCGGCGAGCAGGCCGATCGGCCCGGGCCCTGTCACCACCACCCGCGTGCCCGGTGTGATCGATGTCCGTTCGAGCACGGCGTGCACCGCCACCGACAGCGGTTCGGCGAGCGCGGCCTCGACGGGGCCGAGCCCGTCGGGCACCGGGACGAGGTGCCGCGACGCGACGCGGACGTACCCGGCGAGCCCACCGTCGGTGTGGATGCCGAGGATGCGCCGATCGGCGCACAGCTGCGAGCGCCCGCCCTGGCACCGGACGCAGCCGCCGCAGCCCTGGATCGACACGGCGACGACCAGGTCACCCACGCCGGCGGTCGCGTCACGGCCCGCCGCGACGACGCGGCCCGCGAACTCGTGCCCGAGCACGACGGGGATGCGCATCGACTCGTACCCGCGGTCGGCGTGCACGGCGTGCAGGTCGCTGCCGCACACGCCGCAGCCGGCGACCTCGACGAGCAGTTCGTCCGGACCGGGCTCGGGGACGTCGAGGTCGACGACGGCGACGTCGTCGGGACGGCGACTGAGCTTGCGGAAGCCGCGCATCCGGGTCGGGATCGCGTTCATGCCACGCTCCAACCGCCGTCGACGGTGACCGTCTCGCCGGTGACGTACCGCGCGTCGTCGCCGGCGAGGAACGCGACGACGTCCCCCACCTCGTCGGGATCGCCGTACCTGCCCTGCGGGATGCGCGAGACGAGCGCGCGTCGCTGCGGTGTCTCGGTCACCTGCGCGGCCATGTCGGTGGCGATGAAGCCGGGCAGCACGGTGTTGACGCGCACGCCGTCCGCCGCGTACTCGACGGCGAGCGTACGGGCGAGACCGAGCAGGCCGCTCTTCGCCGCGGCGTACGCGACCGTCGAGGGATGCCCGAGCCGTGCGCTGGTCATCGACCCGACGAACACGAGCGCCCCCGAACCGCGCGCGGTCATGTGCCGGACGGCGGCCTGCGCGAGGACGAACCCGGACCGCAGGTGCACCTCCATCACCGCGTCCCAGTCGGCGAGCGTGAACTCGGCCGTGGGCTTGCGGACCTGGTTGCCCGCCGCGTGGACGAGCACGTCGAGACGTCCGTGCCTGCCGGCGGTCTCGTCGACGAGGCCGCCGGCCGACTCGCCGGACAGGTCGCACGGGACGACGTCCGCCCGCCCGCCGGCACCGGTGATCTCGCTCGCGACCCGGTCGAGCCGTTCCCTGTCACGGCTGGTGAGCACGACCGTCGCTCCGGCGCGAGCGAGTGCCCGGGCGCTGGACGCGCCGATGCCACTCCCGCCACCCGTGACCAGGCAGACCCGTCCGGTCAGGTCGGTGGACATGAGTCACCTCCCGGTGAACCGGGGCTCGCGCTTCTCCTTGAAGGCGGCGCGTCCCTCCGCGGCGTCCTCGGTAGTGAAGCAGAACGTCTGCAGGTCGCGCTCGTACTGGATGGCGTTCTCCAGCGGCAGCGAGTGGACGGCCTTGAGGTTGAGCTTGCCGGTCTGCACGGCGATCGGCGGGCGAGCGGCGATCCGCTCCGCGAGCTCGCGCGCCGTCGGCAGCAGCTCACCGGGCTCGACGACCTCGCTGACCAGTCCCCAGGCGAGCGCGCGTTCGGGACCGACCGGGTCGCCGGTCAGGGTCATGATCGCGGCGTTGGACGGCCCGATGCTGTGCACGAGGAACGCGACCTGACCGCCGCCGCCCACCCAGCCGAGCTTGATCTCCGGCGCGGCGAACGACGCGAGCGTCGACGCAATCCTGATGTCGGACGACATCGCGAGCTCGAGTCCGCCGCCGTACGCGTAGCCGTTGATCGCCGCCACGACGGGCTTGCGGATGCCGCGGATCGCGTCGCAGTAGTCGGGCCGGTCGCGGAACTCCCACGCCGTGTCGTAGGCGTCGAGCTCGCGGATGTCGCTGCCCGCGCAGAACGACCTCTGCCCCGCGCCGGTGAGGACCATGGCCCTGATGTCCCTGTCGCCGTTCACCCGATCGGCGTGCGCGCGGATGTCGGTGGTCATCTCCGGCGTGACGGCGTTGAGCTTGGCCGGCCGGTTCAGGGTCAGGACTGCGACGTGTCCTTCGACCTCGAACGTCACCTCGTCGGTCTGCACTCCGGTCACGGGTTCACCTCGGCCCTCTCGATGATGTGGTGGGTCGTCTCCGCCACCACCTCGGCGGCGATCAGCCGGTCGACCTCGTCGCCCGGCACGCCGATCTCGGTGAGCAGCTCACGGGTGTGCTCGCCGGTCAGCGGCGCGCCGCGGCTCACCGCGGACGGCGTGCGGCCGAAGCGGATCGGGAACCCCGGCGTCGTGATCTCGCCCTCGGTGGGGTGCTCGTACGTGACGAGCGAGCCGTTGTGCGCGACCTGCGGGTCACCGACGACGTCGGCGTACGCGTGCACGGGCCCCGCCCAGAAGCCCGCGCGCTCGAAGAGCTCGAGCCAGTGGGCGGTGGTGCCGCCGGCGAGTCGCTCCGCGACCAGGCGGTGGATCTCGTCGCGGCGTGCGTGCCCGTCGGTCTCGTCGTCCATGGTCAGCAGCGATGACAGGTCGAGCACCTCGCCGAGCCGGCGCAACGGCGGGAAGGCGAGCACGAGGTGACCGTCGGCCGTCGCGAACGCCGCGTACGGCGCGCGGATGTAGCAGTGCGCGTGCGGCTCGTCGGTGCGACGCTGCTCCATGCCGCCGGCGGTGAAGACGCTCATCTCCTGCATCTGCAACGCGATCATCGCGTCGAGCATGTTGACCTCGACGAGCTGTCCCTCACCGGTGCGCTCCCGGTGCAGCAGCGCGGCCAGGACCCCCTCGAACGCGGTGTACGCCGTCACCGCATCGGCGATGTACATCGGCGCCGGGTGCGGCGGGTCGTCACGACGGCCGGCGCTCATCATCGCGCCCGACAGGCCCTGCAGGAGGAGGTCCTGTCCTGGCCGCTGGGCGTAGGGACCGCTCTCGCCGTAGCCGGAGATCGAGACGTACACGATGCGCGGGTTGACCGCCTGGACGGTCTCGTAGTCGACGCCGAGGCGTCCCGCGACGCCCGGGCGGTAGTTCTGCAGGAAGACGTCGGACTGCTCCACCAGCTCGTGGACGAGGCGGCGACCCTCGTCGGTCTTGAGGTTCACGGCGAGGCTGCGCTTGTTCCTGTTCAGCGAGAGGAACGACACGTTGATCCGGTTGCCGCCGGAGCCCCCAGCCGACACGTGTCGCTGCCATTCGCCGGTCACGGGCTCGACCTTGACGACGTCGGCGCCGAGGTCGCCGAGCCGCATCGTCGCGAACGGTCCTGACATCGCGATGGACAGGTCGAGTACGCGGTAACCGTCGAGCACTCCCATGTACGCCTCCTCGTCGTCGTCCGTCAGCTGCCGCGCTTGCGGCGAACCGCCGGGCCGTTCGCGCCGGCGACCCGCTTCGCCGCGTTGAGCACGTCCTTGCGCGCCTGCTCCACGAGCACGCGCATGAGCGTCTCGGCCTTGGCGGCGTGGTGCCTGCGGATCGCGTCGAGCACGCGGTCATGGTCGGGCAGCGTACGGCGATAGGTGCGCGGGTTGTCGGTGTGCACGTGCCGGTGCGCCGACATCGCGACGGCCATCATCTCGTTCAGGTGCACGAGCAGCTCGTTCCCGGTCGCGGCGAAGATCGCCGCGTGGAACGCGAGGTCGGCCACGATGAACGCCTCCGGGTCGCCGACGGACGACTCCATGTCCGCGAACGCGTTGGCGATCTCCTTCACCGCCGCCTCGTCGGCGTGCACCGCGGCCATCCGCGCGGCCGCGGGCTCGAGCACGAGCCGCAGCTGCGAGAGGTCGTCGAGGTTGCGCGCGGACGGCTGCCGTTCGAACTGCCAGCCGAGGACGTCGGGGTCCATCAGGTTCCACGACTCGCGGTGGCGTACCAGGGTGCCGGCGCGGGTGCGGGTCTCGAGAAGACCCTTGCCCGCCAACACCTTCATCGCCTCCCTGAGCGCGGAGCGGCCGACGTCGAGCTCGGCGACGAGCGCCTCCTCGGTGGGCAGCGGCTCACCGGCAGGCCACTCCCCCGAGACGATGCGCACCCCGAGGGCATGGACCGCGCGGCCGTGCTGACCGCGGTTCGGATAGGTCCGGCTCACGTACGTCCTCCCCCGCTCGACGACGTGGCCGAGCTCTGTCTCAGGAATGTACGCGACCGAGTCTTCTCCACGCAACGTTTGTCTGATGAATGCGACAGATTTGTCTGATGAACTATTGACGAGTGCCGGACGCTCGTCCTACCGTCTCTGCAGTTCGCCCTGGAGGTGCAATGACGCAGTCACCCCATGCCGCACCGAGGAAGAAGCAGTCGATGCGTGCCGTCGGCGCGGCAGCGCTGGCCGGATCCGCGCTGGAGTGGTACGACTTCTTCCTCTACGGCGCCGCCGCCGCGCTCGTCTTCAACGAGCTGGTCTTCCCCAACTCGAGCCCCGTCGCCGGCACCATGCAGGCGTTCGCCACGTACGCCGTCGGCTTCCTCATCCGCCCCCTCGGCGGGATGTTCTTCGGCAACCTCGGCGACCGCATCGGCCGCAAGCGGGTGCTGGTGTTCACGCTCGTGCTGATGGGTGCGGCGACGATCGGCATCGGCCTACTCCCCGGGTACGCGGCCGTCGGCGTGTGGTCACCCGTCCTGCTCGTCCTGCTCCGCCTCCTACAGGGTTTCGGCGCGGGTGCGGAGTACGGCGGCGCGGCGATCATGGCCGTCGAGCACGCGGACCCGCGCCACCGCGGTCTCCAGGGTTCGTGGCCGGCCATCGGCGTGTACCTCGGGCTGCTGATGTCGTCCGGCGCGTTCGCCGCCGCCAGCGCACTGCCGGACGCGCAGTTCATGTCCTGGGGCTGGCGCCTGCCGTTCCTCGCGAGCGGCGTCATCATCGTGCTCGGCCTGGTGATCAGGTCGAAGCTCGCGGAGACCCCCGCGTTCGAGCGGCTGGAGGGCTCTGGCGAGAAGGTGAAGCTGCCGGTCGGGACGATGCTGCGCAAGGAGTGGAGGCCGCTGCTCATCGTCATCGGCGCCATCTGCGCGCAGAACGGTGTGAGCTACACCTACCAGACGTTCTCGCTCACCTACATCGCCGACTACCTCCACCTGCCCGAGGGTCTCGGCCTGACCGGCGTGTCGATCGCCGCGACGGTCGCGCTGGTCGCCACCCCGCTGTTCGGTGCCCTGTCCGACCGGATCGGACGCCGTCCCGTCTTCATCGGCGGCGCGATCTTCTCCGGGCTCTTCGCGTTCCCGTTCTTCGCCCTGCTCGAGACGAGGAACACCGGAGCCGTGCTGTTCGCCATGGTGGTCGGCATCGCGATCGGCATCGGCGCGATGTTCGGCCCCCAGGGCGCGTTCTTCGCCGAGCTGTTCTCCGCGCGGGTACGTTACAGCGGCTTCGGCATGGGCCGCGAGATCGGCGGCGCGGTCGTCGGCGGCTTCGCTCCGCTGATCGCCGTCGCGCTGCTCGAGGCGACCGGCGGCTACCGGTCGGTGTGCCTGTTCCTCATCGCCACCTGCGTGGTGACCGTGATCGCCGTGTCGAGGGCCCGCGAGACCAGAGGCATCGACACGACCGCACCGGTGACGACCCCGACGGTGGCGTCGGACTGACCCCCGATCCCCTCCGTGAGTTCCAGGATGTGTTGCATCGGACTCGTTGGGGTGGCTGGGGCTTGGTTGTCGGTGGTGGAGCGTGAGGGGATCGGGGTGGGTCCAGGGGGTCGGCAAAGTCGTGGTGCAGGGGCGGTGGGTCGGCGACACGCCGGTGTGAGCGGATAGCGGCGCGGGCACGGCCCCGGTGTTGATCATGGCGGTTCTCAGGCCTGCCGGATCACCAGAGGAACCATGCCGACTGCCCGCGGCCCGTTCCTCATTCGGTGGTGTGCCGAGCAAGGCAACCCAATCGTCACCATCGCGGAGCGCCTGATCGAGGACCGCGGCTGCGCGGGCTTCGAGAAAGTCCCGTCGTTCGACGACGGCGCGCCGCATCTCGGCCGTCCGACTCGATTTCGACCCAACCACGGTGTGTAACTACTTGCTGCGAGCCGCGGACGCCGGGCAGGTCCGAGCGAGGTTGACCGGCCCGTGGGACGCCAAACAAGAAGTCGGGCCTCACCGTCGACTGGCGTCGACGGCGAGGCCCGATTGTTGATGGGCGAGTGTGTCAGGCGTTCGCGTACACGCCGGACTCGATCGGCTGGCCGGCTTCTACCCAGTCCTGGATGCCTTCACGGTACTTGCGGACGTGGGTGTAGCCGGCCGCTGCGAGCAGGTTCGCGACGGCCTGGCTGTTCGGGCAGGATTCGTTGGAGCAGTAGGTGACAATCGCTGCTTCCTTGTTCGGCAACAGGAGTGACGCCTTGGCCGCCACGTCGGCTTCAGCCAGCGGTAAAGCCCCTGGCAGGTGCTGCTGCTCGTAGTACATGCCTCCGAGCGCGTCGACCACGGTGACGGTCCCCGAGTCGATGGCCGCCTTGAGATCGTCGCGGCTGATGAGTTCGGTCATGATGCTTCCTTCCGGTTGCTATGTGCGTGCGCACACAACCATAACCATGCGTGCGTGCGCACGCAACATCGACTAGGCTTGTCGCATGCCCTCTCGCAAGAAGCTCGCTGCCGATGCTTGGGGCGCACTGCTACAGGTGCACGCCTCGCTTGTTCCCGCGCTGGACAAGGAAGTCCAGGGTCAGACCGGTTTGCCGCTGTCGTGGTACGACGTGCTGCTTGAACTGGCAATGGAGCCTGAGGGGCGGCTGCGGATGAGCGACCTCGCCGAACGAGTCGTTCTGAGTCGGACCCGTGTCAGTCGCCTGGTGGATGAGCTAGTCAACCGTGGCCTCGTCAGCAAAGAGGAGCATCCGGATGATCGGCGCTCCGCGTACGCGGTCATCACGAAGTCCGGACTATCTGAGTTCCGCACCGCGGCCCCGGTCTACGTCCGCGCTATCGAGGCGCAGTTCGCGTCTGGCCTGACCAACGACGACCTCATCCTGTTGGCGAAGGTTCTCAGCAAGATTCAGATGCCCGCGGGCTGACTTCCCTTGGCGTCGGGCCTGTTCGAGGTGGCCGGCGACGACTGAGCAATCGCCCCCTTGACCCCCCAGGGGTCGGCAAAGTCGTGGTGCAGGGGCGGTGGGTCGGCGACACGCCGGTGTGAGCGGATAGCGGCGCGGGCACGGCCCCGGTGTTGATCATGGCGGTTCTCAGGCCTGCCGGATCACCAGAGGAACCATGCCCGCCGCGTCATCATCGCCGATCGATCCCACGATCGGCCACTTGCTCGCCGCGTTGAGTCCGTGGATGCCGACCGTGCCACCGTGCTGTCGGTTCTGGCGCCGGTGGCCGATCCCCGGGCCCGACGCGGGATCCGTCATGGACTGTCCACGATCTTGACGGTGGCGGTGTGTGCGGTGCTGGCCGGTGCCCGCTCGTTCGCCGCGATCGCCGAGTGGGCCGCCGATACTGACGCCGAGGTCCGCGAGCGGATCGCTGGTGTCGTGCCGTGTGAGTCCACGATCCGCCGAACCCTGCAGAGGCTGGATGCTGACGCCTTTGACGATCGGATCGGCGCCTGGGCGCAGCAGTGCACCACGCCGTCACCGGGTTCGCGGCGGCTGGTCGCGGTCGACGGCAAGACCCTGCGTGGGTCGAGCAGCCCTGATCTACCTGGCCGGCATCTGCTGTCGGCCCTGGACCACACTCACGGCATGGTGCTGGGTCAGGTTGATGTCGTGGCTAACACCGACGAGATCCCCATGTTCGCAACGCTTCTGGACCGGATCGAGCTCTCCGGCGCGGTCGTCACCGCCGATACCATGCACGCCCAGCGGGCCCACGCGACCTACCTGGTCGACCAGCGCCTGCAGGTGCCCGTACCTGGCGCCGAGGATCAGTACGACCGCATCGGCACTGCGAACCCCGGCAAGGCAACCGGATTGAGGCTCTCCGGGGACGCTCCGAAGTCCTCGGCGCGTACAACGGTATGCCCGAGGGTGGTCGCTCCCGACTTGGCCGCGTTGCGCAGTGGCTCGTATCCCGCAATCAAGGAGCTCAAGAAGACCTTCATCGTCCCATTATCAGGCTGAGGTGTGACACAACCGGGCACGGATACCCGACGGTTGTCTGGATCCGTACGAGGGGGTAGGAAGCTGACGCCGGGCAGTGTGGTGTGGGCCGTGGTGGTCGCATGGATGGCCCGGCTCGGGTGGTCCCCGAAGCAGGTCGCGGACAGACTGAAGTGAGGCAACACCAACTTGACACCACCACTCCACTGGGCGCGTCCGCTCGCAAATCGGTCACCCAAGACGAATCAACAGGACGCGCCCAGTGAAGTGCAGCGGGTTCGGGGTGACCAGCAGACGTCCGAACGGGACGTGAGGGGTCAGAGCTCGGCGAGCAAGTGGTCGCGGCGGTCGGTCAGGAGCTTCAGGGACGCCGTCGCCGACGAGGGGCCCGGCACGGCCTTGCGGAGCGCGACGTGCACCGCGGCGTGGGTGTCGCCGGTGCGGGCCGCGACCTGGGCGACGAGGGCGTTGACCTCGCGGCGCAGGTTCGCGGTCTTCTCCCAGTCGGCGACCTCGGGCTCCCGCGCCTCCTCGAGCCGCGTGCCGGTGCGCTTGCGGATCTCCTGGTCGCGCCGGGACAGCAGCACCGCGGTCTGCTCGGGCGAGAGCAGGCCGGGCAGGCCGAGGAACTCCTCGTCGTCCTCGGTGAGGTCGGGGAGCTGAGCCATCACGGCCCGGCCGCCGTGCAGGACGTGGGCGAACTCGGCCTCGGCCTCGAGGGACTCGTGGGTGCCGTTCTCGCCCGTGCGCTCCGGCGGCGGCAGTGGGTCGAGGTCGTCGCTGCCCGGCTCGGGCGGCGGGAGGACGTGGTTGCGCTCGTTCTCTAACTCGGCGGCGAGGGCGAGCAGCGGCCGGACGGCGGGGAGGAACACCGTCGCGCTCTCGCCCGGCCTGCGGTTGCGCACGACGCGGCCGACGGCCTGGGCGAAGAAGAGCGGCGTGCGGTACGACGTCAACCAAGCCAGGCAGGCGGCCCGCGGGACGTCGACGCCCTCGCTGATCATCCGCACGCACACCGCGATGCGCTTCGTGCTGGTGGTGAAGTCGCGGATACGCCCGTTGGCCTTGGTGTCCTCGGACAGGATGAGCTCGGGCTTCTCGCCGGTGACACGCTCGACGATGGCGGCGTACGCGCGCGCCGACTCCTGGTCGGACGCGAGCACCAGGCCGGCGGCGTCGGGCATGCCGTGCTCGCGGAGCTGGCCGATCCGGTCGTCCATCGCCGCGATCACGTGCGGCACCCACCGACCCTTCGGGTCGAGCGCGGTGCGCCACGCCGCCTCCTCGGTCTGCCGGGTGCCGGCCTCGCTGAGCGAGGCCGCGACCACCTCGCCCGCGCTGTTGCGCCACCGCGACACCCCGGTGTACGCGGCGAACACCACCGGCCGCACGACGCCGTCGGCGAGCGCCTCGCGATAGCCGTAGGTGAAGTCGGCGACGCTGGCCAGCCCGCCTTCGCCGTCGTCCTCGTAGCGGACGAACGGGATGCGCTCGTCGGGACGGGTGCGAAAGGGGGTGCCCGTGAGCGCGAGCCGCCGTCGCGCGGGATCGAACGCCTCAGCGACCGCGTCGCCCCACGACAGCCCGTCGCCGGCGTGGTGGATCTCGTCGAGCACGACGAGGGTGCGCTTGTTGTCGGTGCGCGCGCGGTGCAGCATCGGCGCCGCCGCCACCTGCGCGTACGTCGTGACGTAGCCGTCTGCATCACCGCGCACGGGCCCGACCGCGTTGCTCAGCGTCGGGTCGAGCACGATGCCGGCGCGGCCAGCGGCGTCTGCCCACTGGGTGCGCAGGTGGTCGGTCGGGCAGACCACGATGAGCCGGTCGACCTGTCGCGAGCCGAGCATCCGCACGGCGAGCGTCAGCGCGAACGTCGTCTTGCCGGCGCCCGGCGTCGCCGTGACCAGGAAGTCCTTGCCGGCACCCTGCTCGGACGTGGTCTGCTCGTACGCGG
Organism: Streptosporangiales bacterium; assembly: GCA_009379955.1. NCBI lineage: Bacteria > Bacillati > Actinomycetota > Actinomycetes > Streptosporangiales > Streptosporangiales bacterium. The sequence continues at coordinate 27,483 of WHST01000051.1, forward strand.
AAAGGGCGGCACTCTGCCAGTGACGGAGGGGACGGGCGTCGGTGAGCTCAAGGGCGTTGCTGGTCTCGAGCACGTTCGACGCGGTCCTTCACTGGTCGGCGGCAGGGCACGGAGCACGAGCCTAGGCGCTCCGTCGGACACCCTCACGCGGTGCCCGCGGCGCGTCGCGAGGAAGCGATGTGACGATCCCGACGCCCTCGCCGGCGGCGCGCGGGCGCCTGGCGTCAGGCGGCGGAGTCGCACCTCGTGGCGGCACCGCTGACCAGGTCGGAGGCGGCCCGTTCGGTGTCGGGTACCGCAGTCGTGATGACCGCGTCGAGGGCGTCGCGCGCACGCTCCAGCTCACCGATGGCGCCGGTGAGCCGGTCGCGTTCGCGCCGCAGGTCGACGAGGAGCTCGGGGCAGTCGGCGACGAGCCGAGCGCCCTCGGCGCTCATGCATGGCAGCAGCTCGGCGATCGTGGCGGTCGACAGCCCTGCGTCGAGCAGGGTGCGGACGTGCCCGACGCGCGCGACGTCCGTGTCGCCGTAGTCGCGGTAGCCGGACGGGCGGCGAGCCGGCTCGAGCAGACCCTGGTCCTCGTAGTACCGCAGCATCCGTTGGCTGACGCCGGTGCGTTGCTGCAGCTCGCCGATGCGCACGTGTGCCCTCCGAAAATCGGTCCTTGACTCTCACATCGATGTCAGACTCTAGCGTGACGGTATGACCGATCGAGACAGCAAGACCCCCGTCACCGTCCTCGGACTCGGCGCGATGGGCACGGCGCTGGCGCGCGCGTTCCTGGCCACCGGGCACCCGACGACCGTGTGGAACCGCACACCCGGCCGGGCCGACGCCCTCGTGACAGCAGGCGCCGTACGCGCCGAGAACCTGCCGGCCGCGGCGAGCGCCGGCCCGCTCGTGGTGATCTGCGTCCTGGACCACCGGGCGGTCCACGAGCTCCTCGACGCCGCCGGCGACCGGTTGACCGGGCGTACCGTCGTGAACCTGACCTCGTCGACTCCCGAGGACGCCAGGGAGACGGCCCGCCGGGCCGCGGAACTGCAGGTCGACTACCTCGACGGGGCGATCATGGTGCCCACGCCGCTGGTCGGCCGCCCCGAGTCGCTGCTGATCTACAGCGGCGACCGCCACCTGTACGACACGCATCGCACGACCCTGGCGGCACTCGGCGGCCGCTCGGAGCACCTCGGCGCCGATCCGGGGCTTGCGTCGCTGTACGAGATCGGGATGCTGGACCTGTTCTTCGCCGGCATGACCGCCTTCCTGCATGCCGCGGCGTTGGTCGCCGCCGACGGAGTACCGGCGAAGGAGTTCCTCCCCTACGCCGAGGACGTCGTCGCGATCCTGCCCGAGACCCTCAGGGGACTCGCTCACGACGTGGACAGCGCCCGCCACCCGGGCGACGACGACAACCTCGAGATGGACCGTGCCGGACTCGACCACATCGTGCACGCCAGCGAGGCGCGGGGCGTGGATCCCGCCCTGCCTGCGCTCGTCCGGGGACTGGCCCCACGCGCCATCGACAGCGGGCACGGCCGGGACGGCTTCTCCCGCGTCGTCCAGGAGCTGCGCCGCCCGGCGTCCTGAGGTCTCCGCACGCCGGCGTCCGACCCGTTGACAGGCCGAACGGGGCGACCTAGTCTCTGCCGATGACTGAGATCTCGATTCCAGTCAGTGGAAGACCACAGGCGAGCTACATGGGTCGCCTGCTGGACGTGCTCGACGCGACGATCACGGCACCCGACGCGCCGAACCTGTCCGAGATCGCCGAGGCGGCCGGCACCCCGCTGTCCACGACGTCGCGGCTCGTCGCGCTGCTGACCGAGAAGGGCTTCCTGCTCCAGGGAGACGGCGGCAGGTACACCGCGGGCCCGCGGCTGACCCACGTGGCGCTCCGGGTGCTCGACCAGTTCCACGACACCGACCGCCTCGTCGCCGCAACCCGTGCCCTGTCGGCCGGCAGCGGCGAGAGCGTGAGCGCGGGCCTGCTGATCGGCGACTCCATCGTGCTCGTGGCGCGAACCGAGTCGCAGCAGTCGCTGCGCGCCGTCGCGCGCGTCGGCGACATCATCACGCCGCACACGTCCGCACTCGGCAAGGCGATCCTCGCCGGATTGCCGGAGGAGCGTCGCGTCCGGCTGGTACGCACGGCCGCCGGAGACGACGCGTCCACGATCCTCGCCGGCCTCGCCGGCGAGCTGGCCGACGCACATGCCGAGGGATTCGCCGTCGACGAGGAGACCTACACCGTCGGCCTGCGCTGCCGGGCCGCGGCGATCAGGGACCACGCCGGACGCGCCGTCGGCGGCCTCTCCATCGCCGGGCCGGCAGCCCGGTTCACCCTCGACGCGGCCGCGGACGTGGTGCCCGCCCTCCTCGACCGTGTCGACGCCCTGTCCTTCTCCCCGAGGAGTCACTGAATGCCGGAGTCGTCACGGTCCGCCCAACTCCACGCACGCGCCGCTGCGCACGTGCCGGGAGGAGTGCACTCGAACACCAGGTACGAGGCACCCCACCCGACGTTCTACGCCCGCGCGTCCGGCGCCCACCTCTGGGACGTCGACGGCGAGCGGTACCTCGACTACACCATGGGCAACGGCGCGATCATGCTCGGCCACAGCGACCACGAGGTCGACGACACGGTCGCGGCCGCCGTCCGCGCCGGGCTCACCACCGGCATGGAGACCGAGGCCGCCGTGCGCGTCGCCGAGCAGCTCGCCGCGATCATCCCCGACTTCGGCCAGGTGAGGCTCGCCAACACCGGCACCGAGGCACTGCTGCACGCGCTGCGGATCGCCAGGCACGCCACCGGACGGCGGCGCGTGGCGAAGGCCGAGGGTGCGTACCACGGCTGGTCCGACGCGCTGTGGGTGTCGACGTGGCCGGGCGACCACGAACGCGGTCCTGCCGACGCGCCGCACGCGCCGCCCTCGTCCGGCGGGCTCTCCGACGAGCAGACCCTGGTGCTGCCGTTCAACGACCTGCCGGCCACCGAGCGGCTGCTGCGTGCCCACGCCGGCGAGCTGGCCGCCGTGGTGCTCGAACCGGTGCTCATCGACATCGGGTTCGTGCCGGCCACGCAGGCGTACCTCGACGGCGTCCGCGCACTGACGGCCGAACTCGGCGTCGTGCTGGTCTTCGACGAGTTGCTCACCGGGTTCCGCCTCGCCCCCGGCGGCGCCCGCGAGACGTACGGCGTGCAGCCCGACCTCACCTGCTACGGCAAGGCGCTCGCCAACGGCTACCCGCTCGCCGCGGTCGAGGGCAGCCGGGAGCTGATGGAGCTCACCAACCCGGCCCGCTCGGGCCCGGTGGGCTGGGTCGGTACGTACAACGGCCACGGGGTGGCGGTCGCCGCCGCTGCCGCGACCCTGCCACGCCTCGCCGACGGGTCGGCGCAGCGACGACTCGACGACCTGACCGGGCGCCTGCGCGACGGCTTCGCCGAGCTGTCGCAGCGGTACGGCATCGTCGCCAGGATCGCCGGTGCGGGCGGGCACTTCCAGCCGTACTTCCTCGACGGTGAGGTCACCGACTACCGGTCCGCCGCGACGACCAACGCGACGCGCTACCGGCTGCTGCGGGAGGTCGCGGCGGACGAGCACATGGTCCTGCCCGGCAAGCCGCTGCTCCACGCGGCCCTCTCGACGGCGCACACCGTGTCCGACGTCGACCGGCTGGTCGAGGTCGCGGACAAGGCCTTCGCTCGAATGGACGACTCATGATGCCCACCGAGACGCTCCCCGACGCCGAGCTGCGCGACATCCGCAAGGAGTTCCCCGGTGGTGTCGTCGCGGTCGACGGGGTCGACCTCACCGTCGGGCGCGGCGAGTTCTTCTCGCTGCTCGGCCCGTCCGGATGCGGCAAGACCACCCTGCTCCGCATCCTCGCCGGGCTCGAACGGCCGAGCGCCGGTACCGTCCTGATCCGCGGCGTGGCTATGGAACGCGTGCCTCCGCACCGCCGCCCGACGAACCTCGTCTTCCAGCGCCTCGCGCTGTTCCCGCACCTGACGGTCGCGAAGAACATCGCGTTCGGGCCGTCCCTGCGACGCGGCGGACGTCGTGACGTCGCGGCGAAGGTCACCGAGATGCTGAAGCTCGTCGACCTCGCCGGCTACGGCGACCGCTACCCCGACCAGCTGTCCGGCGGGCAGCAGCAGCGCGTCGCGATCGCGCGGGCTCTCGCGAACGAGCCGGCGCTGCTCCTGCTCGACGAGCCCCTCAGCTCCCTCGACCTCAACCTCCGCATCCAGATGCAGGCCGCATTGAAGCGCATCCAGCAGGACTCGGGCACCACCTTCGTCTACGTCACCCACGACCAGGGCGAGGCGTTCGCGATGTCCGACCGCATCGCCGTCATGAACGCCGGCCGGGTCGAGCAGGTCGGTCCGCCGCGCGAGCTGTACCGGTCGCCGCGCACCCGCTTCACCGCGACGTTCCTCGGTGACACCAACCTCTTCGAGGGCCCCGACGTGGGCGAGACCCTGGAGTCCGGCGGGATCACCGTCACCCTGCCCACCCCCGGCAGGATCGCGAGCGTACGTCCCGAGCACGTGGCCATCGCCGAGGAACTGCGTGACGGCTACGACAACCGCTTCACCGGCGTCGTCGGAGACGTCGTGTTCCAGGGGTCCGTCGTGCGCTACACCATCCAGCTCGACGCCGGGCCGCGGATCAGCTCGGAGCTGTCGGCGGACGCCGCCTTCCATCCCACGCCCGGACAACGCGTCGAAGCCGGCTGGCAGAGCCATGTGACCGCGGTACTCGACGCCTGACTCCCGAACCCCGAGAACCACCGCCAAGGAGACATGTCATGGCAGCCGACAAGAACGTTCTCGACCACCGAACCTCCCGCCGGGGTCTCTTCAAGGCCGGCGCCGCCCTCGCCGGAACCGCCGCGTTCGGCAGCGCCTGCAGCGGCATCGAACCGTCGCAGGGCGGCTCGTCGAGCGGCAGCAAGGGCAAGCTCAAGGTCACGCTGTTCGCGTTCCTCGGTGGCGACCTCGCGAAGATGCCGAAGGAGTTCGCGGAGGAGTACCAGCGCAAGCACCGCAACGTGGAGATCGCGATCTACGAGCAGTCCAACACCGTCGGCTACACGAAGATGCTCGCGCAGCGCAAGGCCGACCCCGAGTCCCCGCTGGTGAACCTCGGCTTCTTCAACCCGACGACGACCGTGCAGGGAGTCGACGACGACATGTGGGAGAAGCTCGACTACGGTGCGCTGACCCACGCCGAGGAGATCTACGAGTCGATGCAGCGCGAGGACGGGTACGGCATCGGGATCGGCACCGACCAGTACGGCCTCGTCTACAACAAGGAGAAGATCACCGACGGGCCGACGTCGTGGAAGGCGCTGTGGGACGACACGTACCGCGGCAAGCTGTGCCTGTTCAAGGGACCCTGGTACGCGCTCGTCATGGCCGCACGCCTGAACGGCGGCAGCGAGAAGGACATTGCTCCCGGCTGGGACATCTGGCGCAAGAACGCGAAGCAGATCCGGCTGATGGTGGAGTCGAACCCGCAGTACCTCAACGTGCTGAGCAACGGCACCGCGCCGCTGACCTCGTACTTCGCCGGCACCTCGCAGCAGTGGATCAGGTCGGGCGCGCCGCTGACCTACGTCGTCCCCGACGAGGGCGCGATCCAGCAACCTGTGTACCTGCAGGCCGTGAAGGACTCGAGCCAGGACCAGCTCGAGGTCGCGCACGACATGATCGACCAGATGATCTCGCCGAAGTGGTGCAGCCGCTGGGCCGAGGTCAGCGTCGAGACGCCCGCCAACAGCAAGGCGAAGCTGCCGGAGAGCCTCCGCGGGCTGCCCGCCTTCAGCGAGAAGACACGCGACGGGTTCATCGACATCGACTTCGACGTCGTCGGGCGTCACGTTGCCGACTGGCAGCAGCAGTGGGAACGCGATGTCACGTCTCGCATCTGACCGCCACACCCGCACCGGCTACCTGCTCGCCGCCCCGACGGTGGTGCTGCTGCTCGCCGTGTTCGTGGGCGGCATGCTCACCCTGCTGGAGTACAGCTTCCACCGCACCCTCCCGGACGGCTCCGACGTCGGCGGCACCGTGGCGACGTGGGCCGAGTTCCTCACCACCGGGTACCGCTGGCAGGTGGTCGGCCAGACCGTCGAGCTCGGCCTCGTCGTCACGGCCGTCACCGCGCTCGTCGGGTGGCCGACGGCGTACGCCCTGCACCGCATCCGGTCGGGCACATTGCGGTACGTCGGCCTGTTCGTCGTCTTCGCGCCGCTGCTCACCAGCGTGATTGCCCGCACGTACGGCTGGGAGCTCATCCTCGGCGACAGCGGGCTCGTGAACACCGTGCTCGCCGCGCTCGGCCTCGGCCAGGTGCCGCTGCTCTACACGCAGACGTCCGTCGTGCTCGCGCTCGTGCACATCCTGCTGCCGTTCATGGTCTTCCCCGTCCTCAGCTCGCTGCGCCAGCTCGACCCCGCCCTCGGCGACGCGGCCGGCGACCTCGGCGCGGGCGCGTTCACGCGGTTCCGGCGGGTGAGCGTGCCGCTGACCCTGCCCGGCGTGATCGCCGGCGGTCAGCTCGTCTTCGCGCTGTCGATCAGTTCCTTCGCCACCCCCGCGCTCCTCGGCGGCGGGCGCGTGCGCGTGCTCGCGACCTCGGTCTACGACGACGTCAACAACGTCGACTGGGCGATGGCCGCGGTGACGTCGTACACGTTGCTCGCGATCGCGGTGGTCGCGCTCGCCGTGTTCAGCGCGATGCAACGCAGGATCAGGCGCAGCAGCGGCGGCGTGACGGCGTCCGCGTCGACGCATCGTGCAGGGCCGGGCTGGACGGCCTGGCTGGTCGCCGTCTTCGTGTTCGTGCTCGCACCCCTCGTGGTGATCGTCGTGAACTCGTTCTCGTCGGTCGCGTACGGCGCCTGGCCGCCACCGGGATGGTCGACGCGCTGGTACGCGAACCTGCTCGCCCAGGACGGACTCGGCGCGGCGACGGTGCTGAGCCTGCAGGTCGCGGTGCCCGCGACGATCCTGGCGACCGCCCTCGGGACGGCGACGGCGCTGGCGCTGGTGCGTCACCGGGCGCCCGGCTCGCGGCTGGTGGAGTCGTTCAGCCTGTCGCCGACGGTCGTGCCCAAGGTCGCGTTCGGCTTCGCCGGGTTCATCTTCCTGCACCGGATCGGGCTGTTCGGCGGCGTCGCGGGGCTGGTGCTCACCCACGTCGTCATCACGCTGCCGTTCGTGGTGATCGTGATGACGGCGGCGCTGGTGCGCGCCGACGCGACGCTCGACGAGGCGGCCGCGGACCTCGGTGCCCGTCCGCTGCGGGCGTTCCTGCTCGCGACGCTGCCGCAGGTGCGCTCCGCGGTGGTCGCGGCGGCGCTGTTCGCGTTCATCATCAGCTTCGACGAGGTCGACATGACCGTGTTCCTGCTGACGCCCGACCAGACCACCGTGCCGGTCTGGATGTTCACGTACATGCAGAAGTACCAGGACCCCACGCTCGCGGCGCTGTCGGCCATCCTCATCGCCGCGGCCGTGCTCGGCGCCGCCGTCGTCGCCGCGCTGCTCGCCCGTTCCGGCGCGCTGACCACACTCGTCAACAGGAAGGACTGAGCCATCGTGGCTTCCACACCAGGACGTGAACTTCGGCAGGTACCGGTGACGACCCTCGGCAACGGCCACCACCTGAGCCTCGCCGTCCACACGATCAAAGGCGCGCGGCCAGGTCCCCGCATGGTGCTCTTCGGCGGCATCCACGGCGACGAGCCGATGGGCTCGGAGACGGTGCGCCGCCTGGTCGAGAGCATCGACCCCGAGCAGCTCTCGGGCACGGTCACCGCCGTACCGGTCGCCAACCCGTACTCCTACGAATCCGGCACGCGACACACGCCACAGGACGGCCTCAACCTCAACCGGATCTTCCCCGGCGACAGGCGCGGATCACTGACCGAGCAGCTCGCCGCGGTGCTCATCGAGATCCTCGACGGCGCCGACCACTTCATCGACTTCCACTCCGGCGGCACCCACCCGACGGTGGAGTACGCGTACATCCACCGCGCCGGTGCGGAGATGTCACGGGCGTACGGGTGCACACTGCTCTACCACCACGAGGCGTACGAGGGCTCGGCCACGGGATGGGCGCTGGAGAACGGCATCGCGTGCATGGTCAGCGAGCTCGGCGGCGGCGGCCAACGGACGGGCGCGTACCTCGACCGCGGCGTCGCCGGCGGCCTGAACGTCTTGCGGACACTGGGGATGCTGACCGGCGAGCCGACCCCGCCACCCGCGGACCAGTACGTCGTGACCACCCTGTCGGTGCTGCGCCCGACGGTCGGCGGCGCGCTACTCTCGGAGTTCCCCACCACGTCACTGCTCGACGAGATCGACAAGGACACCGTGCTCGGACGCGTCGTCGACCCGCACACCTTCGAGACGCTCGAGACGATCACCGCGCCGTACCAGCCGACGGTGCTCGTACTCACCAGGGAGCCGTTCACCCGCGTCTGGCCGGGCGACTACGGTTTCATGGTGGCCGACGGCGCGACGAGAAGGCAGGACCTCCCCTCGTGAGCAAGCGCGTCCTCGACATCCGGCACGTCTCCGTCGTCGAGCCGCGCGACCGTATGGTCACCGCGGACCGCAGGATCCGGATCGAGGACGGCCGGATCGTGTCCGTCGAGGCGGACGATGGCTCGCCGCAGCGTGACGGCGACGTCGACGGCAGCGACCTGTACGCGCTACCGGGCCTGATCGACTGCCACGTCCACCTCACGGCCGTCACCGCCGACGAGTACGAGCTCACCCAGAGCTCCCCGTCGTACGTCGCGCTGTCGGCGGCCGCGGAGATGCGGGCGACGCTGGCGCGCGGGTTCACGACGGTGCGCGACGCGGGCGGCGCCGACTACGGGCTCGGCCAGGCGGTGGCCGCCGGGCTGCTGCCGGGCCCGCGCGTCTTCCACTGCGGCAAGGCGCTGTCGCAGACCGGCGGGCACGGCGACCTGCGGCCGCGCGGCGCATACGCCTGGGACGACGGTCAGGCTCACCCGGGGATCGGCCGGATCGCCGACGGCGTCGCGGAGGTGCGCAGGGCCGCACGAGACGAGATCAGGCGCGGCGCCACCCACCTCAAGGTGATGGTGTCCGGCGGCTGCGCCAGCCCCACCGACCCGATCGACGCCCTGCAGTACAGCGACGACGAGATCCGCGCCGTCGTCGACGAGGCCCGCCGCGCGGGGATCTACGTCGCGGCACACGCGTACACCGCCGCGGCGGTGGCGCGCGCGCTCGCCCTGGGCGTGCGCACGATCGAGCACGGCAACCTGCTCGACGAGGAGACGGCGGCACGGTTCGCCCCCGCGGACGCGTACTACGTGCCGACGCTGGTGACGTACGCCGCCCTGCTCGAGGAGGGCACCCGCGACGGCTTCACCGAGGAGAACCTCGCGAAGGTCCGCGACGTGCACGACGCCGGCCTGCACGCCCTCCAGCTCGCGACGGACGCCGGCGCCTCGATCGCGTTCGGCACCGACCTGCTCGGTGCGATGCGGCGCAGGCAGAACGAGGAGTTCGCGCTCCGCGCGGCCGTCCAGGAGCCGTGGGACGTCCTGCGGTCCGCCACCTGCGTCGCGGCAGACCTGCTCGACCGCGCGGGCGAGCTGGGCACCCTGACCCCCGGCGCACGCGCCGACCTCGTCCTGGTCCGCCACGACCCGAGCACCGACGTCACCCACCTGGCCGACCCGGAGAGCGAGATCGTGGCGGTGCTGGCAGGCGGACTGAGTTGCCAGTCGTCACCCCGCCGCCGCAACACGTGAACGGCACCCTCACCGTGTCAGGGCACGGTGAGGGTGCCCCCGACGGGCCCGCTCCCGGTCCCGGACACCGGTCAGCTCTCGAAGCGCCCTGCCTCTGCTGCGTCCTCACCGAGCGCGGCTTCGACGTCACCGTCCAGCGGTTCGAACGGCTCCAGGGTGACCCGCAACGCGCCGGACTGCCGTGACGTACGCCAGGTCGCCACGAGCCGGCCGTCGACCGCGGCGCTCGCCTTGACGACACCGCCGCCGGGAGCGACCTTCGTCGCGTGCGCGGGATCGACGGCGAACGTGCGGTCGTGCCAGCCGAGCAGGTACGGGTCGAACGCCGGCAGCAGTCGTGCCGGAAGCGGCGGCGACTCGTCGGGCATGGGCCCGCGCAGAGCGAGCAGCCCGTCCGGTTCGGAGACCAGCTCGTCGCCGATCGCCCGCAGACCCGCACGGACGTCGCGCAGCGGCAGCCCGGACCAGGTGGCGAGATCGGCGTCGGTCGCCGGACCGTGGGCGGCCAGGTAGCGGCGGGCCAGCTCGGCGTGCGGATCGTCGACCGGCACGTCCGCGTCGCCGAGCCACGCGCGCCACGACACGTACGCCGGCTCGCCGCCGACCGCCGGGCCGAGGACGCAGACCTGGCGCCGTGCGGCGAGGCCGAGCAGGTGGATCGCGGCCTGCCCCTGCGCCGGCACGCCGATCCCGGCCAGCCGTTCGGTCAGCTCGGCCCGCGTGTGCGGTGCACCGTCGGCGAGCGCTTCGTCCACCACCTCCACCGCCCGGTCGGCGACCTCGGCCACGCCGAGCTGGCGGAGACGCCGCTCCCCGGACGTCGCCTGCCGGCCGGCGGTCAGCGCGTGCAGCCAGGCGGCGTCCTCGGCGTTGACGAGGTGCAGGGTGCCGCGCATCAGCCAGGTGACCACGACCTCACCGCGTTCGCGCGCGGCGTCGAGGTCCGCCATCGCCAGGCCGGTCGCCCTGGCGCGCAACGCGTGCGGATACGCGCGGACGTCCTGTGCCTGTACGGCCAGCAGCCCGCGGACGAGCTCACCGACACCGGAGACCGGCGGCCGGTGCAGCCGCTGCGCGACGGCTCGCCGCCGGCGCACGTCGTTCCGATCGCCACCCACAACCACCCGCGCAGGCTACTCGGACGCGACGGGCAGGCCCGACGTCTTCCGCACCTCGTTCTCGACGGCATGCCACACCCGGCGACGTAGCTCCTGGAACTCCTGGCTCGCCATCAGATCCTGCGTGCGCGGTCGCGGCAGCGGGTTGTCGATCAGCTCGAGCACCCGACCGGGTCGCGACGACATGACGAGGATGCGGGTCGAGAGCAGCAACGCCTCGTCGACGGAGTGCGTGATGAACAGGATCGTCTTGTGCGTGCGCGTGTGCAGGTCGACGAGCTCGGTCTGCAGCATCGACCGGGTCATCGCGTCGACGGCGGCGAACGGCTCGTCCATCAGCAGCACCTGCGGGTCGGTCGCCAGCCCGCGCGCGATGGCGATGCGCTGCTTCATCCCGCCGGACAGCTCCTTGATGTACGCGTCCTCGAAGCCCTCGAGGTTCACCATCGCGATGTGGCGGCGCGCGATCTCCCGGCGTTCCGCGCGGGGGACGCCGGCGAGCCGCAGCCCGAACGCGACGTTGTCGATGACGGTCATCCAGGGGAACAGCGCGTACTGCTGGAACACCATGACGCGGTCGGGGCCGGGTGCGCGGACGGGCTCGCCGAGCGCCTCGACCGTGCCCGCCGTGGGCTCCTCGAAGCCGGCGACGATGTTCAGCAGGGTCGTCTTGCCACACCCGGACGCGCCGAGGATGACCAGGAGCTCACCCTGCTCGACGGTGAGGTCGATGCCGTCGAGCACGGTGACCTCGCGCTTGTTGCTCCGGAACGTCTTGGTCAGTCCGCGTACGGCCACCGCCGAGGCGTCGTCGCTCACTCGCGCCACCGCAGCAGCCTCCGTTCCACGAGGTTCAACACGAGGTCGGTGGCGAGCACCACCATGCTGATCAGCACCATGCCGACGAGCACCTGGTCGGTGCGGAAGTACTCGCGGGCGTTCATGATGAGGAACCCGAGGCCCTTGTCGGCGGCCACGAGCTCGGCGGAGATCACGCAGGTCCACGACACGCCCAGCATCACCCGCAGCCCCGACAGGATGTGCGGCAGCGAACCGGGAAGCACCACCAGTCGCAGCACGGCGAGCTTCGACGCACCGAGGTTGCGCGCGGCCTTGACGAGCACCGGGTCGATGCTCGACGCGGCCGCGTACATCGCGAGCGTGAGCGGCGCGACCGTCCCCATGAACACGATGGTGTACTTCTGCGCCTCGGTGATGCCGAGCCACAGCAGCGTCAACGGGATCCACGCCATCGACGGCAGCGGTCGGATGAGCGACAGGAGCGGGTCGAACACGGCCTTTGCCCACCGGGACTGGGCCAGCAACGCACCGGCGGGGACGCCCACGACGGCCGCGGCGACGAAGCCGACCAGCACCCGGCGCATGCTGGCACCGATGTCCGCGAGCAGGGCGCCGTTGCCGAGCAGCTCGACACCGGCGGTCACGACCCGCTGCGGCGACGGCAGGAACAGGCTGGGCACCACACCGCTCGACGTCACGGCCGCCCACACGACGACGAACCCGACAGCCGACACCGCGCTGACGAGCGGCCAGCGCCACCGGCTCACGCCACGGCGACGAGCGGGCGCCGTCCGCTCGTCGCCCGCGGGGTCAGCCGCCCGAGTAGACATCGGTGTTGACCCAGTCGCCGACCTTCGGTGCCTGCCCGATGAGCTTGTGCCTGGCCATCAGCGCGGCCAGGTCGTCGAGTGACTTCACGAACTCGCCGTCGGCCGCCATGAACTTCACCTGATCGTCCTTGCCCAGCCAGGTGACGTCGGCGAGGTAGTCCTGCTGCTCCTTCGCCTCGAGCTTGGTGTACCCGGTGAGCACGGGGACGGCACGCTTGGCGTCGGCCTTCAACCAGTCGAGTCCCTGGAAGTACGCGTCGGCGACCTTGCGCGCACGCTCCGGCTGGTCCTCGACGAACTCCTTGCGCATGACGAGAACGTCGGGTCCCGGCGCGAAGCCATACTGCTTGAAGAACGAGGTGTCGGTGTCGTAGCCGAGCACGTGCGCACCGGGCAGCTTGCGCAGCTCGGCGAAGCTCGGCTGCCAGACGGTCGCCGCGTCGATCTGCCCGGAGCGGAACGGCTGGACCATGTCCGTGCCGTCCATGTTCACGAGCTTGACGTCCTTCTTCGGGTCGAGCCCGGCCTTGTCGAGCATGTCGAGCAGGATCACGTGACTGGACGACGAGAACGGCACGCCGATGCGCTTGCCCCGCAGGTCGGCCATGGTCTTCACCGAGCGCTGCGCGACCAGCCCCTCCTGCCGCAGATACTTGTCCTGGCTGCCGATGAGCACGAACGAGTCGTCACCCGAGGCCATCAGCGAGAGCGCGGACACCGCCCCGGTCGAGGCGAAGTCGACGTCGCCCGACGCGACCGCCGTCATCCGCGCGCTCGACGTGTCGAAGCTCTTGAAGTCGACATCGACCCCGGCCTTCTCGAAGAAGCCCTGCTCGACCGCGACCATCGCCGGATAGTGCCCGAGCCACGTGGACCCGCCGTAGGTGATCGGACCGGTCTCGGCATCCTTGCCGCCACCACAGCCGGCCAGGACGAGGGTCAGGCCGAGAACGACGGCGACACCACGTACGAGACCAACCCGAGGCAAGGCAGAGCGGCGCATGGCGTACTCCTTAGACGACGGCATCGGCGCTCACCGCTCGCATATGGAGGGACGCGCCCGAGCCCGGCCATGCTAGCGCCCGGGTCACCACAGGGGGCAACGCCGCCCCCCACGGTGAAACCGGCGTGCTGCCACCTCACGGTGGTCGGTCGTGGACTCGGTTCAGTCTCGGTCTCTGTGCCGGGTCGAGCCACCGAGGTGGGATGGTGTGCGCGCGGCCGTTGCTCATGGTCAGGTCGATGGTGCCGTCGTGGATGGCGGTGTGGTGGGTGGTGCAGACCAGGGCGAGGTTGTCGATGTCGGTGGTGCCGCCTCGGGACCACCAGGTGACGTGGTGGGCCTGGGTGTACTGCGGTGGCGCGTCACACCCGGCCACCACACA